>JAJZHC010000064.1 GCA_021804705.1 Pseudomonadota bacterium | reverse complement strand
GCCGTTGCCGGCAGGAACCTATCAGCAGGTGCGTCTGGTGCTCAAGGCCAACGGCAACGCGCAACCTTGGGCTAACGCGTTGGTGCTGACGGGCTCGACGCTCCAGATCCCACTGGCAACCCCCAGCAGCCAGCAAAGCGGCTACAAGATTGTCGGTCCTTTTGTGGTGCAGGCAGGAACAATGGCCGATCTGGTTCTCGACTTTAATGCATGCAAGTCCATTGTAGTCGCGGGGGGCAGCGGAAAATATCTTCTCAAGCCTACGGTGACAGCCACTGCTGAAGTGGTGTCCGGCTCAATCAGCGGGATCGCTACGCCAAACGCTTCTGTGTATGCAGAACAACAATCGGGCTCGGGTCCCGTGATTGTCACGGGTACTGTTGCTGATGCCACAAGTGGCGCATTCACCTTGTCAACCATTGAACAAAGCAGCACGGGTGGTACCGTGGACGTAGTGATGGTGCCCTCTGCGCCGGCATCGGGAAACGCAGGCTATGCCGTGGATATTGTGCAAAACGTACCCGTTACAGCAGGCATGACGACCAGCGTCGGGACGCTTGCTGCAATGGCTTCCTCGATAAACTCGGCATCAGGAACGGTCACGGTGTCTGGGTCGCCGGGCGCGGCAAACCTGGTCGCAGACCAGCGGGTGTCCAGCACGACGAGGGTTTATGAGGTCAGTTCGATTGCCACCACCACGGGTTCCTATAGCATTCCCCTGGCGGCTTCCGGTGTGTGGTTGGGAACTTACAGCACGACATTGCCGATAGTTTTTACCCAGGATACCGCCATAACCGATGCGGGGGTTTACAGCCTCGTTGCCACCGATGCCGCCGCCGTGGCATCGGTGCCGCAGACGGTCAATGTGAGTGCAGGTTCGGTGGCAAATATTAATTTTGCATTTTAGGAAAACAGGAACTCAACACAGGGGCTAGGGGCCGATGAAGGGGTTAAGCACCGACAGAAACTGCTCAGGGTCCTGCAACTGCGGTACGTGAGCACAGCCCGTCACAAGGTTCAGCTGTGCATGGGGCAGGCCTGCAGCCAGTTCCCGCGACATCGCCGGAGGCGTGGCTTCGTCATGTTCACCCACCAGTACCAGCACTGGCACATCGATTGAGCCGAGGTGAGCGCGCAGGTCGAGGGTGGCGAGTGCGGCGCAGGCATTCTGGAAGGTTTGCGGATCCACTGCCAGGAAGCGCTGCCGTCGTTCTTCCACCAGCGCCGGATGAGTGGTTTGAAACTCGGGGGAGAACAGGCGGCGCATGGCCACTTCGGCGATGGCGGCGATACCTTTTTCCTGAGCGGCGGCCGACATGCTGCGAAAGGCAGCACGACCGGGTTCGGAAAAGGTGGCGCCACAGTCGGCCAGGATCAGTCGCCTCGCGATTCCCGGATGCCGGATGGCCATGAGCAAGGCCACGAAACCACCATAGCCATTTCCCAGCAAGAGAGGGCTCTGCGCCAGATCCAGTTCTTTGATGGCCCCGGCTACCCGGTCGGCCACCGCTTCCAGCCCCCCCGCTACCCGGTCCGAGCGTCCAAATCCTGGCAAGGCAAGCAGGATAACCCGGTGTGTTTGCGCCAGGGGCACGGCAATCCGGTCAAAGCTTGAATCGTCCGCCAGCAGCGAGTGCAGCAGGATGATGGGTTGCCCTTCGCCGCTGACGCGGGCATGGACGCGGTGGGGGCCCACTGCGATATCCATTGGGCTGAAGGAGGGCTGTGAGGGAGGCATGGGCATTTCCATTTAATTGAGACGAGGCTGACTGGCCGTGTCCTTGTACCAGTCGAACGGCGAATCCTCCATGCGCAGCATGACGCTCTTGGTTTCAAAATGCTGGTCGAAGGATTCGGTACCGCACTCGCGCCCGATGCCGGAGTCCTTGACACCTCCCCACGGCGAGGCTGGATCCAGGCGATGGTGGTCATTGATCCAGACGATGCCGCATTTGAGGCGGGCCGCGACCCGGTGGGCCCGGGTCAGGTTGTTGGTGCGAATGGCTCCGGCCAGACCAAACTGTGAATTGTTGGCAAGGGCCACCCCTTCTTCCTCGGTGGAGAATCTGGAGATGGAAACAAAAGGCCCGAAGACTTCTTCCTGGAAAATGCGCATGTGGGCTGAGACGTCAGCAAACACGGTGGGCTCGACAAAATAACCGGCTTTCAGCGCCGGATCGGAGGGCACTTTTCCCCCGGCAACGAGCCGCGCCCGATCTTCTTCCAGACCAATCTTGATGTAGTTGAGTACGCGTTGTTGCTGGCGTGCCGACACCACGGGCCCCAATTGCACGGTGGGGTCGATGGGGTTGCCGATGCGGATAGTCCGGGCTTTGGCGGCGAGCTTTTCCACAAACTCGTCATAGATTTTTTCCTGGACGATCTGGCGACTGCCACAAATGCAGGTTTGTCCGGCACCGATGAAGGCGCCAAAGGCCGCGTAGTTGACCGCCTGATCCACGTTGAAATCGTCAAAGACCAGTACCGGCGTTTTTCCACCCAGTTCCAGCGTTTGATGCGCAAAATTGTGACCTGCCAGGGCACCGGTGATGTGACCCGCTTCGGTGCCGCCAGTCAGGACCCATTTTGCCAGTCCGGGGTGTTCGGCCAGTGCGCGGCCCGTGCTGGGACCCAGGCCCGTCACCACATTGAACACGCCCGGTGGCAGGCCCGCCTCGACGAACAGTGCGGCGAGACGCAAGGTGGTGAGCGGCGTGTATTCGGAAGGTTTGACCACCGTGGTGCATCCGGAGGCGAGCGTGGGGGCCAGGCTCTTCATCATGATCATCAGCGGATGGTTGAAGGGGGTGGAGTTGCCTACCACACCGATCGGGGTGCGGATGGTGTAATTCAGATAGTTGCCGTCCACCGGGATGACGGCGTCGCGACGCGCAATGGCAAGCCCCGCGTTGTAGCGCAAAAAGTCAGGGAGTCGGGAGATTTGGGCGCGTGTTTCGTTGACGGAGCGGCCGTTGTTCAGGGTTTCCAGTTGGAAAAATTCTTCCAGGTGGGCCTCGAACACATCGGCCAGCTTGTTGATCAGTTTGGCGCGGGTGCGGTTGGACAACCCCGCCCAGGCATTGTCCTCAAACGCGGTCCGTGCACTCTTTACGGCGCGGTCCACGTCGGCGTCGCTGGCATGACTGATCTTGGCGAGAAGGGCGCCAGTGGCGGGGTTGACCACATCGAGCAGATCGCCCTGGGACGCGGGTACCTCGCCGCCATCAATAAACAGGCCATGTACGCGGGGGGGGTTGGTTGCCATGGTGGTTCCTCGGAAAGTTGAAATGGATTAGCTTGCGATCACGAGATGCGCGAGTGCATCGTTTACCCGTTGTGCAGCGGTGGCGATATGCTGCCCGGCCAGTCGCGCTGCAAGTCTTGCCTTGCGGGCCTGCAGCGCATCGATGATGAGGCAGTGTTCGGCTACCGGAGAGGCAGGGCTTTCCTGTTTGAGGCTGGCCAGGCTGACCCTAACCACGCGCTCCATCTGCTCGATCAGATCGTTGATCTCGTCGCGCATGCGCTTGTTGTGGGACAGTTGTGCCAGCATGCCATGGAAGGCGCGGTTATAGGCCACGAGCCCGCCCTCCCAATCGTCGGGATCAAATCGACGAAAAGTGTCCAGTGTTGCCAGTTGAGCATCGCTTGCGAGGCTCACGATGCGTTCCATGCAGGCGCGTTCCAGCACCGAGCGCAAATGAAACATATCCTGTACGTCTGACAGGGACACCGGTGTAACGCGATATCCCTGGCGCGGCGAGCTGATCACCAGGCCTTCGCGTTCCAGGTGCATGAGGGCATCGCGAACCGGTGATTTGCTGACCGCAAAGCGGGCGGCCAGTTCGGCTTCACGAATTTCAGCCCCGGGTGGAATGCGGCAACTCAGGATGTCGGTGCGCAACTGGGCATGGACTGCTTCGCGGAGCAGTTTTTTGGCAGGAGCTGGCGCGTTCGCAGTGAGGGGCATGGTGTCATGAAGTACGTATTTTTGACATTATATGATATATCACGATGTCATGCAATATAAGGATTATTATAAATTTATATTTATAAAACATGAATATACAGGTTTACTTTGCTGGATTTGTTTGACTTTTTAAAAAATTGTGATATATCATCACACCCTGATTCCAGATGGATAACCGTCGGACCTCACCTTGGGGAGCGCTCATGAAATCCAGTGTCAACGCAGGATCCAGGCTTGATCGGTTACCCATCTCATCTTTCCACCGGCGGGTCATGTTGCTCATTGGCATCGGCATGTTTTTCGACGGTTTTGACATCTATATCGCCGCCACCGTACTGGGTTCCACGTTGCACAGCGGGTTTTCAACCTTTCCCGAAAATGCGATGTTCATCTCGGCCACCTTCGTGGGCATGATGATAGGCTCCTTCATGACGGGGTTTCTGGGAGACCGGTTTGGGAGACGCTTTACTTACCAGTTCAACCTCCTGCTGTTCGGGGTGGCCTCACTCCTCGCCGCCTTTGCACCCAACATGACGCTGCTGATTGTGTTCCGTCTCTTCATGGGCATCGGCCTTGGGGCTGAAAACGTCGTGGGCTATTCCACCCTGACGGAGTTTGTTCCAGCGCGCGTGCGGGGCAAGTGGCAGGGAATCATGGCGGTGTTCGTGGTCAGCGGGTTGCCCGTTGCTGCACTGGCCGGAACGTTCCTTATTCCCCTGTTCGGCTGGCGGGTCATGTTCATCCTGGGTGGCGTTGGCGGGGGCGTGGTGTGGTACTTGCGCAAATCCTTGCCAGAGTCCCCGCGTTGGCTGGAATCGGTAGGTCGGGTTGATGAGGCAGAAGCACTGATGCGTCAAATCGAGGAAGAGGCTTCAGAAGGGCAGCCGTTGCCACCACCAGCGCCTCCTGTGGCCAGTGCGCCCTCGCGCGCACTCTCCTCCCTGTGGGGCCCTGCGTTGCTGCCGCGAATGATCGTGGGCAGCATTGCGCTCATCGTCATCAACACGCTGCTCTACGGCTTCATTACCTGGTTACCTACCTTCTTCGTCAAGCAGGGCTTGACCATTGCCACCTCGTTCCAGTATTCCATGCTGATGTCTGTGGGGGCGCCAATCGGTTCAGCCATCGGCGCGCTGACCTCCGATCGGTGGGGACGCAAGCCCACCATAGTGCTGTCCTCGCTGATGGCCATCATCTTCGGCTTCATCTATCCCTTCATCAATGATCCTGTACTGCTGCCCATGGTCGGATTTGCTCTGACCATACCCATTTATGTTCTGGTGGCGCTGTTGTTTGGCATTTACATTCCCGAACTGTTTCCCACTGAGGTTCGCCTGCGCGCTTCAGGGATTTGCAACACCTTCGGTCGCGGTGCCACCATCGGTACGCCTTTCCTGGTGGTCTGGTTGTTTACCCACTTTGGTATTCGCGGCGTGTTGACGCTGATGATCGGGTTGCTCATCACTTTGATAGTGGCCGTATTGCGCTATGGCGTCGAGACCGGCAGGCGCAGCCTGGAACAGCTGGCGCAAACCACCATCTGAAGGCCGTCTGGGCGTCGACAGGCGGGACGTACTTGGGGGTGTGGTATCGTGACGGCGTTCATTACGGCATCACGACCCACCCCCATGGCCTTCAAAGCAACAATTTTCAAAGCTGATTTGCAGATTGCCGATATGGATCGGCATTACTACGCCAGTCACGTCCTGACCATCGCCCAGCACCCCTCTGAAACTGATGAACGCATGATGGTGCGCCTGATGGCCTTCGCGCATCGCGCCCACGAGCGCCTGGTCTTTGCCCGGGGATTGTCTGAGGCAGACGAACCCGATCTTTGGCAAAAGGATTTGACCGGCGACATCGAACAGTGGGTCGATGTGGGCCTGCCCGATGAAAGGCGCATCTTCAAGGCCAGTGGACGCGCGCGACACGTGACGATCTACGCCTACGGTGGGCGTGCTGCCGCATTATGGTGGAGTGCCACTAGCCCCAAACTTGCGCGTCTAAAGAATGTGACGGTATTTAACCTTTCTCCCACAGTAACTCAGGCGCTGGCCAGTCTGGTACAGCGCAACATGAAACTGGGCTGCACCATTGAGGATGGCACCTTGTGGCTCAATGGCGAATCCGAATCCGTTCAGGTGGTGATGGAGATGTTGCAGGCCGAAGCGGGGTAGCGCAGGGGTGGTATAGTTTCCCCTCCCGCATTCCAAGGAGAAAGTGTTCATGAAATTCCTCGTCGTGCTGTTGGGCACCCTGGTGTTGTGGTCCTGCGAACAATCCAAAACGCAGTCCTATTACATGTCTCATCCAGACGAAATGGTGACGGATCTGGCCGAGTGTAATCGTTTGGGCAAGAACACCTATGATTGCAACGAAGCTGCAAAGGCCCAGTTCATGCTGAAGCAAAAATGACCCTTCCTTACGTCGAACCGGGACCCACGCGCGAGCAAGTCGATGCCCTCGATGGCCCCTGGGTCCTCGAGTTCGGTGCGTCCTGGTGTCCGCATTGTCAGGCAGCACAACCGTTGATGGAGGCAAGCCTCTCCCGGCACTCCCGCGTCCGCCTGATCCGGGTCGAGGATGGACGCGGTCGCCCCTTGGGACGCTCCTACCAGGTCAAACTCTGGCCCACGTTTATTTTTCTTGATCAGGGCAGGGAAATGACGCGGTTGGTGCGCCCCACGGAACCGGCGGCAATAGAGCTTGCCTTGACCCAGATCAATTTAGACAAGCTCTGAAGTTTCCAGGTGCTGGCACTGCCCTGTGATTCAGGTAGACTTCAGCCGAAGCTGGAAAATGCCACGGACGAAGTCCATGTCCCATCGAGATGGATGCCCATACGCAATCCTCATTTATAGACGCCATTGAAGACGCCAGGCAATATTTTTGCGTCCTGTTCGAAAAGTCAGTCGTCGGAATGGCGATTATTGGCCCGGACCAGCGAATCCTTGACGCCAACCCCGCGTTTTGCAACCTGCTGGGGTATTCCCGTGGCCATCTGTTGCAAACCACCTGGACCACACTGACGCCGGCCGAAGACCAGGGCCATGACATCGCGCTGTTTGAACAACTGGTGTCGGGCAAGACGAATGAGGTGGTGGCCGACAAACGCTTTGTCCGTTTCGACCGCAGCCTGGCCCAGGTCCGTACCAGGGTGAACGCCATTTGCGATGGCGCCGGGGTGGTGACGAATCTGGTGGTGCAGGTAGACGATTTCTCCGATTCGGCGCGCAAGCAATCAGAATCCCTGATCCGCCTTCAGGCTGGCGCACTCAACAACAGTATCAACGGCATTGC
>JAJZHC010000003.1 GCA_021804705.1 Pseudomonadota bacterium | reverse complement strand
CGAGCTTCATGTTGCCTCCTGAATGATAATGATCAAAGCGATTCAAAACTTGTAAATGCCCTGCACGCCGACAGTCAGCATGCTGGATTGGGGAATCAGGTTGGAATCCAGGAATACCGCTTTGTCTGCGTGATCTGAACGCACTTCACCGCGTAACTCAAAGCTCTTGACCGGGGCATAACCCAAAGTCAGGGTCATTTCCTTGAGGGTGTTGGAGCCAGGGGGCGTTCCTGTAGTGGCCACCGCTATGCCTGAATCATCCCTCAGCTCTTCAGCACGAAACGACAAACGGTACTTTTCGCTCATCTGGTAGTTGAGGTATCCCGCAAGCCCCCAATACTTTTCCGTCCCCAGTCCATAGACGTTGTCCTGAGACACATGATCGCCATTCAGGATGAATGTCGTGGTGTCCGTGAGGTTACTGGTAAAGACCACGTCCACCAGCGTGCGCGTTCCATTGACCGCCCCGGGAACTGCAGTGGCCACCATGGAGGTGGTCGTCGGAAGCATGGATTCCGAGCCGCTATACAGACTCACGGCCAGCGACGTGTCTTTGGTGAACGCCGTGGTCAGCCCCAGTTCTGCCGTCTTGGAACTGTTCATGTCTGTGACCTGATCCCAGCCGTTATTGAGCCCCATGATCAAATTGGTGCTGTCACTCAAAGCTGCTGTGGCACGGATACCGGTGTGGGTAAAGGGAATCTTGCCAAACAGGATGGACCGGGTAATGTTGGTGTCCGCAGAACTGTCGATGACTTCGGCACCGGCCAGGGTGGTGAATTTACCGCCAATGACGGTCCACATCCCGGAAGCATACTGGGCATAGGCTTGAGTCACATCAAAGTTGCCACCGGATCCCGCCGTGTTCCCCGACGTAGAGCAACCCCCGTAGGAACAGAAAATACCTGCGTCACTTCCAGCAGTGAGGTTGAGCACGCCGCCAAACCCCTCCTTCGGGGTGCTGGATACTGTAATTCCTGCCTGGTGCAGCCCAAACGAATTCTTGCTGGTATCAAAAACCTGGACGCTGGAGTTGGGCGTTTGGCTGTGGCTGATGTAGCTGGCATCCAGATAGCCTTTGACATCAATGGACGAATTGCCAAGAATTTCTCCCAGGGTTGGACCCTTGGGCTTGGCATCTGCGGGAGCCGGCGCCGGGGTAGCGTCTGCCACAGTGACTGATGTGGCATCTGCCATGGTCAGACTCTCTTCCGCACGGGCACTTGCAGAAGCCATCACTGCGAGGGCAATGGCCGCGCTGATGGCACTACGATGATGATGTTTCATTTGCTATTCTCCCTCACTAGGTTGATCAAGTTCGACTTCAATTGGCGCTCCGATCTCGTGAATGAAACGACACACGGGAAAATATAAAGCATGAGGCGTGCCAACTATGAAATGCGCCGAAATCGCCAGCCGAATAGCCTTGTTTGCGGTGTGCCCGCTGCACAATGCTGGATTTTTGCACCATTACAGTGCGCGTCACCTTGGTTTTGGCTTGTGATAGTGCAATACTGAAACAAAATTTAACAAGGATCCCCATCATGAACACACAAGGTTTTATCGACGACGTCTCCCACCGCCTAACGGAACTTCTGGCCAAAACACCCGCTGCCGACTTTGAAAAAAATGCGCGCGCGTTGTTAACGGGCCTTTTTGCCAAGGTCAATCTGGTGACACGGGAAGAGTTTGATGTACAAATGAAAGTGCTGGCCCGCACCCGGGAGAAGGTGGTCGAACTGGAAGCGCGCGTCGCCGCCCTGGAAAAACAGAAGCCCTAGCGCATCCGTTTTTCGAAACTCACGACCGCTTTCAGGCCGGTTCCGTCCAGACCCGGGTGAAATGAGACCTGCGCGTCGTGCAACCGGCTGATTTCGCGTACGATGGCAAGACCCAGTCCGCACCCTTCCGGCTGTTCCGAGGGCAGACGGTGAAAAGGGGTCCCCAATTTTTCCAGTTCGGCCTCCGGGACACCCGGACCGTTGTCCTCAACGCTGAGAACCACCTGGTTTTCCAGGATTTGCAGGCCCACCAGAACCCGGCCACCGGCGGGTGTATAGCGTACGGCATTATCCAGCAAGTTGGCCAACATCTCCCGCAACATCAACGGGCTACCCCATACTCGCGCAGGCTGCAGGCGAAATTCCAATTCCACACTCTTGCGCGCTGCCAGGGTCACGAAATCCGCTGACACTTCCTGGAACAGGGACTCGAGGTCAACGGTAGCCACTTCAAGCATGCTCTGCTCGGTGTGCTCGAGGCGGGCCAGGGACAACAGCTGGTTGGCGAGATGGGTGGTGCGCTGGGTGGTCTTCAGAAGATCGCGCAGCAGTTTGCTGACATCCTCCGGCGGGGTTTCCAACCCTACCTCAATCTGGCTACTCAGGGATGCCAGCGGGGTGCGCAGCTGATGGGCCGCATCCGCAATGAAGCGGCGATGGCTTGCAAACGAAGCGGCAAGATTTTCAAGGAGTTCGTTAATTCCGTGAACGATGGGGAAAAGCTCTGCGGGCGCCGTTGCTTCTTCGATGGGTCTTAAGTCTACAGATGAGCGACTGATGATTTCGTTGCGCAGCAGTTTGACTGGAGACAATGCAAACCGGACGCCGAACAGAATGACCGCAATGGACACCAGTGCAAGAAACACCTCGGGCAACAAAATACTGGCAAAGATTCCATCCGTCAGGCGATTGCGGCCGTACAGCGTCTGGGCCACGGCAATGTAATAGTTGTTGGTTCCGGTTTTTCCACGCAGAAACACCGCCCGGTTTTCTTCGCCGTTGAGGACGACATCCTGAAACAGATGGTTGCCTTCCACAGGAAGCACACCCATGCGGAACAACTCGGAATTTCCTGAAAATACCTGCCCCTTGTCATCCCAGGCCGCGTAGGTGACGTGATCGTCATTGTTTTCCTGCAGCATCTGCTGGGCTGCAAGGGGCAAATTGATCGTCATCTGCCCTTGATGGATTTCAATCTGTTTGGACAGATCCAGGGCATTGTCCAGCAGCCCCAGATCGTAAACGTTCATGGCAGCCTTGAGGGAAAAGACATAGGCCAGTATCGAGCTGATCAGCAGGATGAGGATCAGTGGTCCCAGCAACCACTTGAGCAGCATCCGATAAAGGCTAGAGCGGTGATTCATCGACTTTCTCAAGCATGTATCCCAATCCGCGAACGGTTCGAATCACGGTTCCCGAGCCTTCGATTTTGCTGCGCAGGCGATGCACATAAGCCTCTATGGCATTTTCGCTCAGCTCCTGGCCCAGGCCGGTGATGGCCTGAATCAACTGCTCCTTCGATACGATGCGCCGGGTATGCGTCGCCAGATATTCAAGAACGCCCCATTCCCTGCCGGACAGCTCCAGCGCATGCCCCATCAGAAATGCCCGCCTGCCCGCCGTATCCAGTTCCAGGCCGTTAATGCTGAACCGCGAACTCACGGTGCCAAAACCGCGCCGGATGAGGGCGCGCAAGCGGGCCTGCAACTCGGCCATGGCAATGGGTTTCACGATGTAGTCATCAGCGCCAAGGTCCAGCCCCTGGACCCGATCCTCCACAGCATCACGGGCCGTCAGAATCAATACTGGCACAGACTGGCCACGATGGCGCAAGTGCCTGACGATCTCGTATCCATCCCGATCGGGTAGCCCCAGGTCAAGCACCAGCGCATCAAAATTCTCCCCGGCCAGTACATGCAGCGCTGCTGCAACATTCTCCGCAATATCCACAGCAAACCCGGCGTGCTTCAGGGAAGCCGCCATGGCCATTCCGAGCGTTCTGTCATCCTCGACTATCAGTATCCGCATCGTTGTCAGTTTCGTGTCAGCAAATATCGCCAGAATGTGCCAGCAGTTTAAATCAGGGCCTTGACCTTTTATTTCAGTTTGAGACAAACGGGACCATTGTCCCTTATGGAACGCCACCTGTGAACTCTGTCGAAAGAAAGCCTCGCGTCGCGAATGTCCCCCTGGGCCTCGCCTCCTCGCTTCTGATCAGCGCCATGCTGACGGGTTGTGCTGTCGGTCCTGACTTCAAGCGGCCGGAGGCCCCCGCCGCTGCCGGCTACGTTCCTCACCAAACAGTCGAGCAGACTGCGTCGGCATCCCAGCGTGACGCCCAGCATTTCGACGCACTCAAGGATATTCCCTTCGACTGGTGGACGCTATTCCAGTCACCCCAGATCAATTCGCTCATCGAAAAAGCTTTCAAGGCCAACCCGACGATCGAGGCAGCCCAGGCGGCCCTGCGGCAGGCCCAACAAAATGTCGTCGCCCAGCAAGGCTTTTTTTACCCCACAGTGGGCCTTGAGTACCTGCCTTCGCGCAACAAGCTGGCAGGTAACATGGGCGGCAACTCACCCGGCATCCAGGGTAACGGCACCCTGATAGAAACCTATTCAAACCCGGCTGGACCAGCGCCCTATAACGGGCCTGTCTATTACAACTTTCACACGGCGCAGGTGACGCTCAATTACGTTCCTGACGTATTTGGTGGAAACCGCAGAGCGCTGGAATCACTCCAGGCGCAGACCGAATTTCAAAAACTCCAGCTCGAAGCCACCTATATCACGCTGGCATCCAATGTCATTGCCGCAGCATTGCAGGAAGCTTCGTTGCGCGCCCAGATCACGGCCATCGAAAACATCGTCGAGGATAATCGCAAAACGCTTGATATCGTCCGCCATCAGTTCAAGTTTGGCTATGTCACGGGCATTGATGTGTCGGAACAGGAACTGGCACTCTCGCAAGCAGAACAAGCCCTGCCTCCATTGAAGCAACAGCTGGAACAAACCCGCGATCTGATCCGTGTTCTGGCAGGCCACCTTCCCGGTGATGACGTTCCGGAAACCTTCGAGCTGTCATCGCTGCACTTGCCTCAGGAATTGCCCCTCTCCATTCCTTCCAGACTGGTGGAGCAACGACCCGATGTCCGGGCTGCAGAGGAGCAAGTGCATGCAGCCAACGCGCAAATCGGGGTGGCTCTGGCGAATCGGTTTCCGCAGTTTTCCATTACCGGCATGCTCGGGGGAGAAGCTTCCGTTCCAAGCCAGATGTTTCAGACGGGAGGGGGGTTTTTCAACCTGATCGGCGACATTGCAGTGCCGATTTTCGACGGTGGCACGCTGCGCGCCAGAGAACAAGGGGCGAAGGATGCGCTGGTTCAGGCTGCCGCCCAGTACAAAAGCACCGTACTCGCTGCGTTTCAGAACGTGGCCGACACCCTGCACGCCATTCAATCGGATGCGGAAGCGTTCAGAACCGCGCACAAATCCGAGCAAGCCGCAAAAAATGCACTGGACATCACGCGCAAACAATATGAAGTGGGTCAGGTCAGCTATCAAATCCTGCTGGCAGCCGACCAGGTCTATCAGCAGTCCACCATCACGCTCACACAAATACAGACAAACCGTTTTGGGGATACGGCAGCGTTGTACCAGGCCCTTGGTGGCGGCTGGTGGCATCGCACCGATGAAGCCATGCTCGGAACGCAGAAGGGAGAACAATCGCAATGAAAACACCCAAACAAAAGCTGGTTCTCTTGTCCGCCGTAACCCTGTTTGCCGCATTGGCATCGTACTGGGTCTGGCCTACGCACGCCATCACAGTCAACAACACCAACACCGCCTCGAGCGCTTCGACTACAGACCAACATATCGATTTGTCTGACACACAGGTCAAACTGATTCAAGTGGGGGTCGTCGAAGAACGGAATTTCGTGCCAAAACAGGATGCGATGGGAAGCATTGCCTTTAACGACGATAAATCAGTTCAAGTGTTTCCCACATATGCCGGAAAAATCACCGAGGTGTTTTCGGATGTAGGCCGCGATGTCGAAAAGGGACAGCCCTTGTATGCCGTGGACAGCCCTGATCTGCTTCAGGCCGAATCCACATTGATTTCTGCAGCGAGCGTGCGTGAGTTGACGACGCGCGCCCTGGACCGTGCACGCCAGCTCTTTGAAGTGCAGGGCATCTCCCAGAAGGACTTGCAGCAGGCAATCTCTGACCAACAAAGCGCCGAGGGCGCATACAAGGCCGCAAGAGATGCCGTGCGCATTTTCGGAAAATCAGAATCCCAGATCGATGCCCTCATTGCAAACCGTCACATTGATGCCTCGCTTCTGGTCCGGAGTCCGATCAGTGGCAGGGTAGTGAGCAGAAATGCTGCTCCTGGCACCCTGACACAACCGGGTACTGCCCCGGCACCTTTTACGGTAGCAGACATCTCGCTTCTGTGGATGTTGGCCAATGTACCGGAAAGCAATGTTCCCATGCTGCGGGCAGGACAATCAGTGGAAGTCAGGCTGATGGCCTATCCCGACAGATTGTTCCAGGGAAAAATCACCAATATAGGTGCAGCCGTCGATCCTGGCACACATCGCGTCCTGGTGCGCTCGGAGGTTCAGGATGCGAAACATGAATTACGCCCAGGCATGCTGGCAAATTTTGTAATCCAGGCCGGAGAGGCGAAGCGCTCACCAGCCGTACCACTGGATGGCATTGTGCGCGAAGGAGACGGCACCATGACGGCTTGGGTGACGACCGATCGTCACCGGTTTTTCAAACGTACCGTGACCCTGGGGTTGCAACAGGATGGCGCATATCAAATTTTAACGGGATTGATGCCAGGGGAAATCGTCGCTTCTGAAGGAGCCATTTTTCTGAGTCATGCTTACGAAACCGAGACCCGCTGAAAAATGCTCAAGAATATTCTGGCGTTCTCGCTGAGCCGCCGCCCCATCATTCTGATCCTGCTGCTGGCTTTCCTCTGCGCCGGCTTGTTTGCCTACTACAAACTCAACGTCGAAGCCTATCCAAACCCGGCGCCTGTCATTCTGGAAATCACGGCCCAGGCACCCGGGCTTTCCGCCGAAGAAATGGAGCGGTACTACACGACACCCATGGAGGTGGGCCTGGCTGCAACGCCAGGTGTTGAGATCATCCGCTCAACCTCATTCACCGGGCTGTCGTTTTTACGCGTCACGTTCAACTATGGCATTGATTATTACTTTGCCTACACACAGGCCGCATTGAATTTACAACAGAACGTCAATCTTCCCAATAATGTCGTACCCCAGATTCAGGCCTCCAGCCTGGTCGGTGAAGTCTATCGCTATCAGATTACAGGGCCTGCTGATTTTGGGTTGACCAATCTGCGTACCGTGCAGGACTGGATCGTACAACGGCGTTTGCTTACGGTACCCGGGGTGGTACAGGTCAATACCTGGGGAGGCACCACCAAGGAATTCGAGGTGGAGGCCGATCTTCACAAACTCGAGGCCTACAATGTCACCGTACCCCAATTGCTTGCAGCGATTGGCAATTCAAATATCAACGTGGGCGGTCGTTCGATCAATTTCGGCCAGCAGTCCGTGAATATCCGCGGCATCGGTCTGATTGACAGTGGCGGCGCCCTGGATCTGACCCGCGGGTATAAGGTAGGCGATATCGAGGATATCGTACTGAGTGCACCGAAGGGCATCCCTGTTCGCGTCAAGGATGTTGCCCGCGTGTATGTAGGCCATGTTCCAAGATTGGGCAAGGCTGGAAGGGACAATGACAATGATGTGGTGGCCGCCATCGTCGTCATGAACAGAACCATGCAAACCAACGATGTGGTGGCCCGCATCAAGGCCGAGGTCGAAAAAATCAACAGCGATGGCAGCCTGCCCGCCGGAATCAAGCTTGTGCCATTTTACGATCGGACCTCGCTGGTTTCAGTGACCACCCATACCGTGGTCCACAATCTGATTTTTGGCTGCCTTCTGGTCTTTTTCATTCAGTGGGTGTTTTTAGGTGACTTGCGCAGTGCCGTCATTGTCAGCGCAAACATCCCCTTCGCATTGTTTTTCAGCATCATCATCCTGGTCCTGGCAGGCGAGTCGGCCAATCTGCTGTCCTTGGGCGCCGTTGACTTTGGCATTATCGTGGACTCGGCAGTCATCCTGGTGGAAAACATCTTCAGAAACCTTCAAAGAAGGGATGATGCCCGCACCGAGATCCTGGATAATCAGGCCCAAAGTGGGTATCGTCAGCTCCTCACAAGTCATGGGTGGACCAATCGCCTGCGCATGATTTTCATCAGTTCCATCCAGGTGGACCGCGCCATCCTTTTTTCAACGGCCATTACGGTGGCAGCATTCATTCCACTTTTCACCATGCAGGGCGTTGAGGGCCAGATCTTTGGGCCCATGGCAAGAACCTATGGGTATGCCCTGGCTGGTGCCCTGCTGGCCACTTTCACCATAACACCGGTATTGGCCTCATTGTTGCTGCCCAAACACATCAATGAGAAAGAAACGCTCATCGTGCAAAAGCTGCGCGAATTCTACCGCCCCGTATTGCGCTGGGCGCTGGGGCATGTCCGCGGCACGGTCATGATTGGTGTTTTATTTCTCGCCTTATCCGTCATATTGTTTTTCCGCATCGGCTCCGAATTTCTTCCGACGCTGGAGGAAGGAAACCTGTGGATCCGCGCCAGCCTTCCTCCAACCATTTCCCTTGAGGCTGGAGCACCCGTGGTGGATCGGATGCGTCAGATCCTGATTAGCCATCCCGAAGTCATCACGGCAGTTTCACAGCATGGCCGTCCTGACAACGGCAGCGATGCTGCCGGCTTTTACAATGCCGAATTTTTTGTCCCACTCAAACCGTAT
Organism: Pseudomonadota bacterium; assembly: GCA_021804705.1. Classification (GTDB taxonomy): domain Bacteria; phylum Pseudomonadota; class Gammaproteobacteria; order Burkholderiales; family Ferrovaceae; genus JAJZRV01. Next base: position 18,374 of record JAJZHC010000003.1, on the reverse strand, counting down.
GATGAATGGCCCAGCGGCATGACCAAGAAACACCTGATTGATCAGCTCCAGCAGGAATTTTCCAGGGAATACACCGGGGTGGAGCTTAATTTTTCCCAGTACATCCAGGACAACGTTGAAGAAGGGTTATCCGGAATCAAGGGTGCCAACTCCATCAAGATCGTTGGTCCTGACCTTGGTGTCCTTGAAAGGCTTGCCGATCAGGTACAGGCCGAAATGTCACAAATCAAGGGGGTTACCGATCTGGGCGTTTTCAGGGTCATGGGTCAACCCAATCTGAACATCACGATTGATCGTGCCAAGGCAGCCCGTTACGGACTGAACACCGGGGACGTCAACACCGTCGTGCAAGCTGCTTTGGGGGGCACCCAAGCCACCACGGTTTATGAGGGAGACCGGCAATTTGCCCTGACGGTACGCCTTTCTCCGGAATACCGAAAAGATATCGAATCGGTGGGGCGCATCAAAGTGGGATACCAGACTGCCACCGGAGATACTGCATATATTCCACTGAACGAACTGGCCACCATTTCACTGGACACCGGGGCTTCCTATATTTACCACGAAAAAAACCAGCGCTTCGTCCCGGTCAAGTTCAGCGTCCGGGGGCGTGATCTGGGAAGCACGGTGGCAGAAGCCCAGGAACGCATTGCAAGAAAGGTCACTTTGCCCGAAGGCTATCGCATGGTCTGGGCAGGCGAATTTGAAGAGTTGCAACTGGCAAAAAAACGACTGGAATTGATTCTGCCCGTTGCCATCGCCATCATCCTGGTCTTGCTATACACCTTGTTTAGCTCCATGCGCGACAGCCTCCTCGCCATGGCAGCGATTCCGTTTTCCATCGCGGGCGGCATTATCGCGCTGTATGTTACCGGGCTGCATCTCAGCGTTTCGGCGGCCATCGGGTTTGTATCGCTCTTCGGCGTGTCTGTCATGAACGGCATTCTCGTCATCACCTATTACAATCACCTGGTGGTAGAGGGCATGCAACCGCTGGATGCCATGTTCAATGCTGCGGAACAACGCATGAGACCGATGCTGATGACAGCCCTTTCTGCCTGTATCGGACTATTGCCTGCCGCCTTGTCCACGGGTATTGGCAGCCAGGTCCAGCGACCGCTTGCAACGGTCGTCGTGGGGGGCATGCTGTTGGGACCCATCATGCTTCTGGTGGTGGCTCCGGCACTGCAAATGATGTTTCTGGGGAAGAAGAAGCCGTCCGACATCGCGCCTGAGCTCGACTAGTGCACCAATTACCATGGGTTGTACAGACTGCCCCGATAGCAAAAGGCCTCGCCCAGGGCCGTACGGTCCACTTGATCCCGGCCTTCCATGTCAGCGACCGTACGCGCAACCCGCAACACCCGATGCATCGCACGCGCAGACAGCTGGAATTGTTGTGCGGCCTGCAATAGAAACCGCTGCACCGCGTCGTCCAGTGCCACATGGCGCGTCAATGCGTCGCCCGCGAGCATGGCATTGCACCGCCCCTGTCGCTGCAACTGACGATCTACTGCCTGCATCACCCTGACCCGAATCTGGCTGCTGGATTCGCCTGCAGGGCCCTCCTGTAACTCGCCGGGAGAAAGCGCCGGAACCTCCAGTTGCAAATCAATGCGGTCCAGCAACGGGCCGGAAATGCGGCGCGCATATCTGGCAACCTGCTCCGGGGTACACTGGCAGCGCCCTGAAGGATGGCCACGGTACCCGCATGGACAGGGATTCATGGCACCCACCAGTTGAAACCGGGCAGGGTAATTCAATTTGCGCGCTGCGCGTGAAATGGTGATGGCACCGGTTTCCATGGGTTCGCGCAGCATTTCCAGGACGCTTCTTGCAAATTCTGCCATTTCGTCCAGATGCAGGGTGCCGCAATGCGCCAGCGATACTTCACCTGGACGGGCGTGTGGCCCGCCGCCAGTCATGGCTGCGGCAGTCACGGAATGATGGGGATGTCGAAAAGGGCGGCGACGCCACTGGTCCACAGAAAAGCGATCCTGACTGGAAGCCTGCAGGGCGGCCACCTCCAGCGCTTCATCATCGCTCAAGGGTGGACAGATTCCGGGAAAACGCGCAGCCAGCATGGACTTTCCGGTTCCCGGCGGGCCCACCATCAATACGTGATGGCCCCCTGCAGCTGCAATTTCAAGCGCGCGCTTGATGTGTTGCTGCCCCCGGACGTCGGCCATGTCAGGATATTCAGGCCCCGCCACAACCACTGCCGGATGTTGAACCGGAAGTTGTCGGGCACCCTTCAGATGCTGGCAAACCTCCAGCAAGTGACGCGCGGGCAGGATTATGGTCTGTCCAGCCAGCACTCCTTCAGCAGCACTGGAGGCTGGAAGCACAAACTGTCTGCCGTTTTTGCCCACGGCCACAGCCATCGGTAGTGCACCCTGTACCGGGCGTAATTCACCGCTGAGCGCCAACTCCCCTGCAAATTCGTAGTTTTCGAGATGTTGGTCTGCAATCTGGCCCGATGCCGCAAGAATGCCCAAGGCAATGGGCAAATCAAAACGGCTGGACTGTTTGGGAAGGTCGGCGGGCGCGAGATTGACGGTAATACGGCGCGATGGAAACTTGAATCCGCAGTTGGACAGGGCAGCCCGAACCCGCTCCCTGCTTTCACGCACTTGTGCATCGGGCAACCCCACCAGGTTAAACTGCGGCAACCCATTGGCAAGGTGCACTTCCACTTGTACCAGCGGTGCGGCAACACCGACCAGGGCCCTGCTGAAAACCAACGCAAACGCCATGACACCCCCGGCAATCAACCCCCCCCATTATTCAGGAGGTCATGACTGCCCGGATGCGAAATAGTGGCGTGAAATTGCCTTCAGAGCATGCCCAGACTCAGCATGGCCGCTTCGGTCATGCGATCCCGGGTCCACGGAGGCTCCCAGACCAGTTCCACTTTGGCACTGTTGATCCCGGGTACTTCCATGACCCGGCGTTCCACCTCGCCTGGAAACGTTTGCGCCACGGGGCACCCTGGTGCGGTGAGCGTCATCTCAATGTCCACATGGGCAGACTCCGGATCGATGGAGATGCCATAGATCAGGCCGAGGTCATAAATATTGACCGGAATTTCCGGATCGAAAACCGTCTTGAGCGCTGCGATCACGGATTCTTCCAGCGCTTCCCGGGCACTTGGCCCCTCCGGCTCATCAGCAGGCGGGGGCTCGGATTTTCCCAACCATTCAAACACTGACATGATTACTCCGTGGACACTGGATTGGCTTCATTTTTAAGTGCAGCATTCAGGGTGTGCCAGGCCAGGGAGGCACATTTGACCCGCGCAGGAAACTCGCTCACGCCTGCCAGTACGGCAAGTTTGCCCAAATCGACGGTCGTTGGTTCTCCCATGACCATATGGTGAAACCCGTCAAACAGCGTCGCGGCCTCGGCCTCCGTTTTGCCTTTCAGCGCTTCGGTCATGAGCGATGCCGAAGCGGTGGATATGGCGCAGCCCGATCCTTCAAAACGCGCGTCCTCGATGACGCCGTCCTTAACCCGCAAATTCAGGGTCAGCCGGTCACCGCAGAGCGGATTGAATCCGTCGGAATGGCGGTTGGCATCGGGGAGTGGACCAAAATTCCTGGGGTGCCGGTTGTGATCAAAGATCACTTCCTGATAGAGATCGCGCAGATCGCTCATTTCAAAAATAACTCCTCAACCCGTCGCAGGGCGCCAAACAGCGCATCCACTTCCGCGGTCGTGTTGTACAGGGCAAACGAGGCCCTGGCGGTGGCCGGCACGACAAAGTGATCCATGACCGGCATGGCACAATGATGCCCCGTGCGAATGGCCACCCCTTCATTGTCCAGGATGGTGCCAATATCATGAGGATGAACCCCCTTGAGAACAAAGGACAGAATGCTGGCCTTGCCAGGGACCGTGCCGATAATCTTGAGACCCTCGAACCCTTCGGCCAGTTGCGTGGCATAGGCCAGCAACCGGTCTTCATGAGCTGCGATGGCCTCCAATCCCACGGAATGGACGAAATCAATGGCTGCCCCCAATCCCACCACGCCGGCAATATGAGGCGTGCCCGCTTCAAACTTGTAGGGCAAATCGTTGTAGGTGGTTTTCTTGAAGGTAACCTGGGAAATCATGTCGCCGCCGCCCTGATAGGGGGGCATTTTTTCCAGCAGGGCCTGTTTGCCATACAGCACGCCGATCCCGGTGGGGCCATACAGCTTGTGCCCGGAAAACACATAGAAGTCGCAATCCAGGGCCGTGACGTCCACCGCCAGATGCGGCACCGCTTGCGCCCCATCCACCAGCACCACGGCACCCACCGCGTGCGCCAGACGAATGATCCCGGCCACAGGGTTGACGGTGCCGAGCGCATTGGAGACCTGGGTGATCCCAACCAGTCTGGTGCGCGCATTGATCATGGATTCCACGGCGCCTGGCACCAGCGCCCCGCGCTCGTCGATGGGAATGACTTTCAGCACGGCACCTGTGGCTTCACACAACAGCTGCCAGGGCACGATGTTGGCGTGATGTTCCATTTCGCTGACCAGGATCTCATCGCCCGGCTTGAGCTGGGAACGGCCCCAACTGTGGGCGACGAGATTGATGGCCTCCGTGGCGCCCCGGGTGAAGATGATCTCCTCGCGTCGGCGGGCCTTCAAAAAGTCACGCACCTTGTCGCGTGCGGCCTCGAAGGCATCCGTGGCTTCCTGGCTCAAGGCATGGACCCCGCGGTGAATGTTGGCATTCAGCGCTTCGTAATAGTGGCGCTCCGCCTCGATCACCGAGCGCGGTTTCTGGCTGGTCGCCGCGTTGTCCAGATAGACCAGGGGGCGGCCGTGCACTTCACGCTGCAGGATGGGAAACTGGCTGCGCAATGCCGCGACATCAAACATGGGCCGTCTTCCGCAGCAGGGACTCCAGGGCGTCGCGCAGGACAGGCAGATCGATGCCCGTCAGGATGTCCAGGGCAAAGGCTTCAATCAGCAGCGCGCGGGCATGTTCCGCAGCCAAACCGCGCGAGCGCAGATAAAACCACTGTTCCTCATCCAGCTGGCCCACTGTGGCACCGTGGCTGCATTTGACGTCATCGGCAAAAATTTCCAGCTGCGGCTTGGTATCCACCTCAGCCTGGTCCGACAGCAGCAGATTATGGTTGGACTGTTGCGACAGGGTGTGCTGCGCGTCCGGAGCAACCCGGATCTTGCCATTGAACACCGCACGACCGGATTCATTCAGAACCCCCTTGAAGCATTCGTCGCTGGTGCAATCCGGGCTGTCATGGCGAATGGTGGTGTGAAAGTCCTGGAGTTCGCGTCTGGAAACCCGGTACAGCCCCCTCATGGATACGGCGGCGTCAGGTTCTGCCAAAATGGCCTCAATATCGTTGCGCCCCAAGGCACCGGACAGCGCGAAGGAATGCGAATTGAACTGGCTGCTGCGTTTTTGCACCGCCTGCAACGCGGCGATGTGATACGAGCGGGCGCCTTCCTGTTGAATCTTGATATGGGATATTTTTGCGCCTTCATCCAGGGTTGCACTCGTCACCCCGTTGACCAGATAAGGCTCGTCCGTCATGCCCAGATATTGCTCCACCACGGAAAATGCACTGCCCTCCGCGGCCTCATAGGCGTTGGCGAGATGCATGGCACGCTGGCCCTCGGTCGCCACATACAATACCAGAAGCGGCTCTTCCATCCGGACTCCGGCCTCGGCCGCCACCCAGGCCCCCTCCGCCACGAAAGCAGCGTTCAGGGCAGTAAAGGGCGTCCGCCGCTGCCCCTGCTCCAGCAACCCTTGCAGCTTGAGGCTGTCCTGCGTCGACCGTCCGGAAAGGGCCCCCATGCGCAACCCCGCAGGCAGTCCATCCACCCGGGAGAGGGTCGGCTGGAACACGCCATCCACAAACACCAGGCGCCCACGCGCCTCGGGCAACACGGCCTTGTCTTTCAGTGACGCCCAGTCCAGGGGTGCCGGGGTTGCCGGAGCACAGGACAGCAACAGCTTTTCCAGTGCAGCCACGCTGGTGTACTTCCATTCTTCATGGCGCGTGGAGGGAAACCCCTGTTCGGCAAAACGCGACCAGGCAGATTGCCGCCAGGCCTGCCAGCCCTTGGCGTCCCGCCAGGGCAGCAGGGGTTCTGCCCGCTCAAATTCGGATTGATAGTGTTGAATGACCGCGCTCATGATCCGTGCTTCACCTCTGCGCCCGCTGGTTCATCGCCAATCCATGCGTAGCCGTGTTTTTCCAGTTCATGGGCCAGTTCCGGCCCACCGGAACGAACGATCCGACCCTCTGCCAGGACATGCACATAATCCGGCTTGATGTAGTCCAGCAGGCGCTGGTAGTGCGTCACCATAATCATGGATCGGTCTGGCGCTCGCAGGCTGTTGACGCCATTCGCCACGATCTTGAGCGCATCGATATCCAGTCCGGAATCGGTTTCGTCGAGGATGGCGAGCCGAGGTTCCAGTACCGCCATTTGCAAAATCTCGTTGCGCTTCTTTTCCCCGCCTGAAAACCCCTCATTCACGGAGCGATACAGCATGGTTTCATTCATTTCCATCAGCTTCATCTTGTCCTTGACCAGCGCCAGAAAATCCATGGCATCCAGTTCCGGCAAGCCCCGATGTTTGCGCTGGGCATTCAATGCCGCCTTCAGCAGATACACGTTGCCCACACCGGGGATCTCGACGGGGTATTGAAACGCCAGAAAAACACCCTCCCGGGCACGTTCTTCCACATCCAGCGCAAGCAGATCCCTGTCCTGATAAAGCACGGAACCGGAAGTCACTGTGGCGTTTTCGCGTCCTGCCAGCACATTGGACAGGGTGCTTTTGCCAGAACCGTTGGGCCCCATGATGGCGTGGACTTCACCCGCCTTGACTTCGAGATTGATGCCCTTGAGGATGGGCTTGTCGCCTACTGACGCGTGAAGATCTTTAATGATGAGCATGATGAATTCCTGATTTTTAACTCTAGCCGACACTGCCTTCCAGACTGACGCCCAGAAGCTTTTGGGCTTCCACGGCAAACTCCATGGGCAACTCCTTGAACACTTCCTTGCAGAATCCATTCACGATCATGGAAACGGCATCCTCGGCAGACAGCCCACGCTGGCGACAGAAAAACAGCTGGTCTTCTCCGATGCGCGAAGTGGAGGCTTCGTGTTCCACCTTGGCCGAGGCGTTTTTCACCTCGATGTATGGAAAGGTGTGTGCTGCGCATTTGTCTCCCAGCAGCAGGGAGTCGCATTGGGTGTAATTGCGGGCCCCCGTCGCGGCACGCGCAATGCGCACCAGTCCCCGATAGGCCTGATGGCCGTGCCCGGCCGAAATCCCCTTGGAGATGATGGTGCTGCGGGTATTTTTGCCCATGTGGATCATCTTGGTGCCGGTATCCGCCTGTTGCCGGTGGTTGGTCAGCGCAACGGAGTAGAATTCTCCCACCGAGTGATCCCCGCGCAGGATCACGCTGGGATACTTCCAGGTGATGGCCGAACCGGTTTCCACCTGGGTCCAGGAAATCTTGGAATGGGCGCCACGGCAATCGCCGCGTTTGGTCACGAAATTGTAGATGCCCCCGCGGCCTTCCTTGTCTCCCGGGTACCAGTTTTGCACTGTCGAGTATTTGATCTGGGCATTTTCCAGGGCCACGAGCTCCACCACGGCAGCATGCAGCTGATTCTCGTCGCGCATGGGAGCAGTGCAGCCCTCGAGGTAACTGACGTAGGCATCCCGGTCGGCAATGATCAGCGTACGTTCGAATTGCCCGGTATTTTTGGCATTGATGCGAAAGTAAGTGGACAACTCCATGGGACAACGCACGCCCGGCGGAATGTAGACAAACGAACCGTCGCTGAATACGGCGGAATTGAGCGCTGCATAAAAATTGTCCTGTACGGGCACGACGGACCCCAGGTACTGCCGCACCAGCTCGGGATGATGCTGCACAGCCTCGGAAAACGAGCAGAAGATGATGCCCTTTTCCGCCAGCTTGTCCTTGAAGGTCGTCGCCACGGAAACGCTGTCGAATACGGCATCCACGGCCACGCCCGCGAGAATCGCCCGCTCATGCAGGGGAATACCCAGTTTCTCGTAGGTTTTGAGCAGCTCGGGATCTACTTCATCCAGGCTCTTGGGGCCATCTTTTTGAGATTTTGGCGCCGAGTAATAAATGATGTCCTGATAGTCGATGGCAGGGTGATGGACGCTAGCCCACTCCGGCGGCGTCATTTCCAGCCAGCGCCGATAAGCGGCAAGTCGCCACTCCAGCAAGAATTCAGGCTCGTTCTTTTTGGCTGAAATCACCCGGACGGTTTCTTCCGACAGGCCGCGCGGAATGGCATCCGCCTCGACCGCCGTTTCAAACCCGTGCTGATACTCCTGGCTGATGATTTCTTCGAGTGTGGATGTTGTGTTGGTCATGATTGCACCATGGGTTGCACCGGGTGGCGCGTAATGTGAACAGGGTGGGACGGCACGGTCAGCTCTGCCAGCGTCACGTTGGCCAGGGCATCATGGACCGCCTTGCTGATGCGTTGCCAGTTGGTTTTGACGGAACAGGAAGGCTGGCGCTGGCAATTTCCGGGCTGCTGGGCCGTACCGCAGTCGGTCAACCCAACCGGCCCTTCCAGCGCCCCGATGATGTCGGCCATGGTGATGTCTTCGGGCATCCGGGACAGTACATACCCCCCTTTGATGCCGCGGTGTGATTCCAGCAGCCCACCGCGCGCCAGGGTTTTCAACACCTTGTTGGCCGTGGGCAAGGTTACCCCCACAGCATGCGCGATTTCATGGGCGGCATGCAGCATTTCCGGATCACGCGCCAGATAGGTCATGATCAGGGTGCCGTAATCGGTCATTTTCCCTATCCTGATCACGGTCAGGCAAGGGCTCTATAAAAAATCATTGATTGGCCAATGGGTTATACAATACAAGACTATTATAGTACTATTTTGCACCGATTAGCAACGCGGCCCTGCTGCTAGAATCAGGGCACTCACCTCACAGGACAACCATGGTTCCCAATCTGACCACCGCGCTGACAGGCCCCCTACAGGCCTTAGAGCACCATATCCTGGACGCCATGCCCGGCATCGAGCATTGGTTTCGTCAACAATGGCAGGACCATTCCGCCCCGTTTTACACCTCAGTGGACCTTCGCAACTCGGGGTTCAAGCTCGCCCCCGTGGACACCAACCTCTTTCCTGGAGGGTTTAACAATTTGCGCCCGGAGTTCGAGCCGCTTTGCATCCAGGCTGCCATGACGGCGGTCGAGAAAATCTGCCCTGACACCCGTCAGTTCCTGTTGATCCCGGAAAACCATACCCGCAACCTGTTTTATTTGCAGAATGTGGCATCCCTCAAATCCATTTTGCAACGCGCCGGCTTTTCCGTACGCATTGGCAGCCTGCTCCCCGAAATCACGGAAGCCACACCGGTGACGCTGCCATCCGGTGAGATCCTGACCCTGGAGCCCGTGTCCCGTTCTGGCAACCGACTTTCACTGAAGGGGTTTGACCCCTGCGCCATCCTGCTCAACAACGACCTCTCCGGTGGCGTCCCCGAGTTATTGAAAGGCTTGTCCCAGCCCGTCGTGCCGCCCTTGTATGCGGGTTGGAGCACGCGGCGAAAGTCAAGGCACTTTGCCGCTTATGACCGCGTTGCAGCCGATTTTGCCAAACTGATTGGCATCGACCCCTGGTTGATCAACCCCTATTTCAGCCATTGTGGCCAGGTGGATTTTTCTGAAAAGCAGGGCCTGGACTGCCTCTCCTCACAGGTTGAAATGCTGCTCGGAAAGATTCGGGAAAAGTACGCCCAGAACGGCATTCAGGACGACCCTTTTCTGATCGTCAAGGCGGATGCGGGCACCTATGGCATGGGCATCATGACGGTCAAAAGCCCGGATGACCTCAAAACCCTGAATCGCAAGCAACGCAACAAGATGTCCATCATCAAGGAAGGGCAGACCGTGAGCGAGGTGTTGATTCAGGAGGGGGTATACACCTACGAATCGGTAGAAGGCGCCGTGGCAGAACCCGTGATCTACATGATCGACCATTACGTGGTCGGCGGGTTTTATCGCGTGCATACGGAACGGGGCGTCAATGAAAACCTCAACGCTCCCGGCGCGCGCTTTGTGCCGCTGGCTTTTGAAACCACCGCCATTGCCCCGGACCAAACCCAGGATCCTGATGCCACACCCAATCGCTTTTACACGTACGGCGTTGTGGCACGACTGGCCATGCTTGCTGCTGCCGTCGAGCTGGAAGACATGGCCGCAACGGCGGACGACTGAGGCAACCCATGGACATCGTTTTCATCATCGACCCTCTGGAAAGCCTCGATCCGGCCAAGGACTCCAGCATTGAAATGATGCGTGCCGCAGCACGCCGCGGCCATACCCTGTTTGCCATAGAGTCCGGCGAACTGCTCCTCAAGGACGCCCAGGTCTGGGGCAAGGCCTTGCCGCTCACATTGGGCGACGAGCACCCCTGGTATCGCCGGGGCGCTCCCGTGCAGAAGCCCCTGCGCGAGTTCGGCGCCGTGATGATGCGCAAGGACCCCCCCTTCGACATGGAGTATGTGTTTGCCACTTATCTCCTGGAATTGGCAGAACTGCAGGGCGCCCGGGTCGTCAATCGTCCACGGGCCCTGCGGGACTTCAACGAAAAATTATCCACCGCCCGCTTTCCCGGACTCACACCGCCACTGCTGGTGTCACGACAGCAACAGACCCTGCGTGAATTTGTCCGGGAGCAGGGCGATGTCGTCCTGAAGCCCCTGGATGGCATGGGGGGCAGTGAAATTTTCAGGGTGCACGCGCAGGACCATAATCTGGGTGTGATTCTGGAAACCATGACCCGTCACAATCAACGAACCATCATGGCACAACGCTATCTGCCCGCCATTGCGCAAGGGGACAAACGCGTTCTCGTGGTGGATGGAAAACCCATGCCCTATTGCCTGGCCCGCTTGCCCGCTCCTGGAGAAACACGGGGCAATCTGGCGGCTGGCGGCACGGGACGAGCCCAGCCCCTTTCGGAGCGGGACCGCGAGATTGCGGAAACCGTGGCGCCTGTACTGAAACAGGCGGGGCTGCTGCTGGTGGGGCTCGACATCATTGGCGACTACCTGACGGAAATCAATGTCACAAGCCCGACCTGCATGCGTGAAATCCGCGATCAGACTGGGTGGGATACTGCAGAAGCCGTCATCGAGGCACTGGAAAGACTCAGCGCGGGTGCAGGGGCCTGAGCGCCTCGAGACAGATGCGTTCCACCAGGTCGCCAAATGCGATGCCCTGGGCTGCCGCCGCCTGCGGCAGCAGGCTCATGGCAGTCAGCCCCGGCAGGGTATTGGCCTCCAGGCACCATAGCGCACCCGCAGCATCCATCCTGAAATCACTGCGACTGTAACCCTTCAGCTTGAGGGCCCGGTGGGCCAAAAGCGCCAGTCGTTGCACCTGCAGGGATTGTTCAGGAGAAATGGCAGCGGGGAACACTTCGTCGGCGCCCCCCGGTTGGTACTTGGCTTCGTAGTCGAAAATTTCGCCACGCTTGAGGACGATCTCACCCACCGTCAACGCCTCATTGCCCAGCACGGGGCAGGTCAGTTCGCGCCCCTGCACGAAGCGCTCGATCATGACTTCATCATCGAACTGCATGGCCTGGCGAATGGCCGACTGCAGGCCATCTGCCTCACGCACGACAGACAGCCCAACGGTGGAACCTTGCTTGCTGGGCTTGACCACCACCGGCCACCCCAGCTGTCGCGCCACCTGGCGCGCATCGGCCGGCGCCATCAACCAGTCGGGAGTGGGCACGCCGGCAGTCCTCAGCAGGCGTTTGGTGATGTCCTTATCCATGGCCATGGCGCTGCCCACGACACCGCTGCCGGTGTAGGGAATGCCCGTCATTTCCAGCAGCCCCTGCATCCTGCCATCTTCTCCTGCACCGCCGTGCAAGGCCAGAAACCACAGGTCGATTTCGCCGGCTTGTGGCGCATTCAGGAGCGCGATGAGGCGACTGGCGTGAAAACTGGCAAAATCCGGTGGCGTTATTGCAACCCCTTTTGCAAAGAGATGCGCTTCTTCTGCCGCGCTCAACCAGCCCGCCATGGTATCCACTGCCCAGACCTGATGTCCCTTGCCACGCAAAGCCCTGACGACCTGGGCCCCACTGGCGATGGAAACATCCCGTTCAGAACTGCTGCCGCCCAACAGGACGGCAATCTTCAGCTTGGCGTCCATCTGCCCTATCCGCTGTTCCGCAAACCTGCCGAAACCCCATTGATCGTCAGATAAATGGCGCGTTTCACGGCTTCGTCCGAATGCCCTGCCCGAAAACTGCGCAGCAGATCCACCTGCAGGTGATTGAGCGGATCCAGATAAGGGCTCCGCTCCCGGATGCTGCGCGCCAGGGTGGGATTGGACTCGAGAAAGCCCTTCTGCCCGGTAATGTTCCATAGGGCTTCGGTCGTCAGATGAAACTCCTTTTCGATTTCGGAGAACACCTTCTGGCGCAAGTCAGCATCATTGACCAGTCCTGCATAACGCCCGGCAATGCTCAGGTCCGTTTTGGCCAGCACCATGTCCATGTTGGACAACAATGCCTGCAGGAAAGGCCAGGTCTGATACATTTGCTGCAGTTGGGACAAACCGTCCACGTGTCGCGAACGATAATGCTCCACCGCCGTGCCAAAGCCATACCATCCCGGAATGATCATGCGTGACTGGCCCCAGCTGAACACCCAGGGAATGGCACGCAGATCTTCTATTCTGTCTGACTTTTTGCGCGAAGCCGGGCGACTGCCGATATTAAGCTCGGCAATCTCGCTGACTGGTGTGGACTCCCGGAAAAACTGGTTGAAACCGGGGGTTTCATAAACCAGTTCCCGATAGCGCTGGAAAGAATATCCGGAGAGCTCTTCCATGACCTCATAGAATTGCTCGCGCCCCTGCAAGTCCCTGTCGCGATCCAGCAAGGTGGCTTCGATCGTGGCTGCAACCAGCGTTTCCAGGTTACGCCGACCGATGCCCGGGTCGGAGTACTTGCTGGCAATGACCTCGCCCTGTTCGGTCAGACGGATCTGCGCGTTAACGCTGCCTGCCGGCTGCGCCAGGATGCCGTAATAGCTTGGCCCGCCACCGCGTCCGACAGAGCCCCCGCGGCCGTGGAACAGCCGCATTTCGATGCCGTGGTTGGCAAACACCTGGACCAGCGTTTTTTCGGCCTTGTACAGCTCCCAATTGGCCGTCAAAAAACCGCCGTCCTTGTTGCTGTCGGAGTACCCCAACATCACTTCCTGGTTGTTCTGCCGGCTGTTCAGCAGGTTACGGTAAATGGGCAACGCAAACAGGCGCTCCATGATGGCGCCGCACCCGCGCAAATCACCAATGGTCTCGAACAGGGGAATGATGTTCATCGCCAGTTGCGGCGCTTCTCCTGTCCTGACCAGCCCCACCTCCTTCATCAGCAGGGCCACTTCCAGCAAGTCGCTGACGCTGTCCGTCTTGGAGATGATGTAGTTGGGTAGGGCCTCGGGGCCCAGGCGACGATGCAGTTCTGCTGCCATGTCAAAAACATCCAGCTCCTTTTGCACGGTCTCGCTGTATTGCGCAAAGGGCGAGCGCAAGGGGCGCGGATTACCCAGCTCCCTGACCAGCAGTTCAATGCGCTGGTCTTCATCGAGTGATGCGTAATGGATGCCGGTTCCGGCCTCGTCCAGTAGCTCGGCCACGGCCTTTTCATGAAATTCGGAGTGCTGGCGCAAATCCAGGGGCGCCAGATGAAAACCAAAGGACGACAGGGCCCGTCGCAACAGCCGCAGCCTTCCCCCCGCCAACAACCCCGAACCATGTCGTTGCAACGAGTCTTCCAGCAGGTCCAGATCGGCAGCAAACTCGGCCACCGTCAGATAAGGCGCCGGCAGGGCGCCCTGGGGCTCCAGGCTGCCCTGCAGCAACTGCACCGCAGTGCGTTCCAGCCTGGCATGAATGTGGGTAACGGCACGCCGATAAGGCTCTTCCAGGCGGCTGTCGGTGGTTTCAGGAGACTGGTCGGCAAGGCGCGTCACTCCCTCGGTGACTGAAACGAGGCGCGAAGAAAGCGACAGCTCGCCGCGCAGCGATAACAGCTGCTGCAAATAAAACTCCATGACCACGGTACTCTGCCGCTTCAATGCGTGCTCGGTGATCTCGGCCGTCACAAAGGGATTGCCATCGCGATCCCCCCCGATCCAGCTGCCCATCTGGACAAAAGAGGGAATATCCTTGGCTACGGAAGCGTAATCCGGGTCGCCGGCCAGGGCATCCTCGATCTGTGCGCACAGGCGCGGCACTTCCCTGAGAAACGTATAGCGATAGTAGGACAGGCCGTTTTCAATCTCGTCATGAACCCGCAGTTTGAAGGTACGCAATTCATTGGTTTGCCAGAGGGTCAGGATGGCACGTCGCAAGGAAGCCTCGTTTTCGGCCAGTTCTTCCGGCGTCATGGTGAGACGCGTGCGCTCCCCCAGACGATTGGAAATCATCAGGTGGCAGTCCAGTACGCTTTTGCGTTGCACTTCGGTAGGGTGTGCCGTCAATACCGGCGAAACCAGGGCACGTTCAAAGAAGCTTCTGAGTGTTTCCGCCTTCACGCCGGCCGCCTTGATGCGATGTAGCGCCAGGGCGACACTGCCTTCACGCGGAGGTGCGCCAGCCTGGGAGTAGACAATGCGACGCCGGTTATGGTGCAAATCCTCGGCGATGTTGCACAGATGGGAAAAATAGCTGAAGGCCCGCACCACTGCAATGGTGTGCTCCGGGCTCAAACCGTCCAGGCTATGTTCCAGCATCGAGCGGGCTGCCTTGCCCTCACCCCGACGATACCGAATGGCCGTCTGGCGAATGCCTTCGATCAGCAGGAAGATGTCTTCACCTTCCTGCTCGCGCAGGGTATCCCCAAGAATCCTTCCCAGAAACCGGATGTCTTCACGAAGGGGCAAATCCTTGTCTGCAGCCGAAGCGTTCATGCAACCTCCCGGCAAAAGACATGCTTCGTGCTAAACTCCTTGCCAACAGACGATTCGCGCCCAATCCACTCAAACACCATGTCATCCGCTCCAAAAATCACCATTGCCACCCGTGAAAGTCGCTTGGCCTTATGGCAAGCCGAACATGTCCGGGATCTCCTCCTTGGATTATATCCGCATGCAGCGGTCGCGTTGCTGGGAATGACCACCACCGGCGATCAAATTCTCGATAGAACGCTGGCCGCAGTGGGCGGCAAGGGCCTTTTTGTCAAGGAACTGGAGGTAGCCATGCTGGAGGGGCGTGCCGACATGGCCGTACACTCCATGAAAGACGTGCCCATGGATTTGCCCCCCGAATTTACCTTGAGCGTCATGGGCAATCGCGAGGATCCCCGGGATGCATTTATCTCCAACCACTACGCTGACCTTGCCGAACTGCCTGCCGGCGCCATCGTGGGAACCTCCAGCCTGCGACGCGAATGCCAATTGCGCGCCCGCTTCCCGCACCTTGTCATCCAACCCCTGCGGGGCAATCTGGATACCCGTCTGCGCAAATTGGACGCCGGCGACTATCAAGCCATTATTTTGGCGGCAGCGGGCTTGCGCCGCCTGGGCCTGGGCCAGAGAATTCGCGCCCTGCTAGCGCTGGAGGACAGCATCCCTGCCGTGGGACAGGGCGCATTGGGTATCGAATTTCGCACCACGCACCCCTTTTTGGAACAATGGCTGGCACCCTTGCGCAATCCGCTCAACGAGGCGTGTGTCTGGGCTGAGAGGACCGTCTCCCGGCGCCTGGCGGGCAGTTGTGACATTCCCCTGGGAGCGCATGCAACGATTGAAGATGGCCAACTGGCCCTGACGGCTTTCGTCGGTAATCAGGAAGGCAGCCGGATCGTTCGGGCTACAGGTCGCGGAGATGCCACAGCGCCTGAACAATTGGGCGAAAGTATTGCAGAACAGTTGCTTGCCCAGGGAGCCGCAGATATTCTGAAATCATGTCGTGGAGCCGCCTAGGCATTTCAGGATGAACGCACTCCCTGCGCCGCAATGTGCCGGTTTGCTCGTTACCCGGCCTTGGGAACAGGGGGTCGGAATTGCCCGGCGTATCGTGGAAGCAGGAGGAAAAGCCTGGCTCTTTCCCACCATCGAGATCGGGGCGCTGGCGCCAGATCCCCAGCGGATACGGGAGATTCTGGCCCATGCGGACTGGCTGATATTCATTAGCGCCAACGCTGTCCAGCAGGGATGGCCCCTGGTACAGCTGCTTCCCCGGCAATCCCGCCGCCTGGCTGCGGTAGGGCGCGCCACGGCACAGCGGTTGATGGACGTCAGTCACGAGCCCGTCCTGTTTCCAGGCGAAGGCGCGGACAGCGAGTCCCTGCTGGCTTTGCCGGAACTGACACGGGTTGACGGGCAGAAGGTGGTCATTGTGCGTGGCCGTGGCGGGCGTGAATGGTTGAAACAGTCTCTCGAATCGAGGGGGGCCGAGGTCTGCTACCTGGAATGCTATGAACGCCGCCTGCCTCAACCCGAACTGGCTGTCCTGGACGATGCCCTGGCTGAAAATGCAGCCATCAGCGTCCAGAGTGCCGAGGCACTGCATAATCTGTGGTGCCTCGCGGGAGAGCCCAGGCAAGCCGTCATGCGGCAATTGACTTTTTTGGTCCCCCACCCGCGCGTAGCGGAGGCCGCCCTGAACCTTGGCGTCCTCGACACCCACGTGACCGGAGCGGGCGAGGACGCACTCATGGATTATTGGAAAAACCTGAAACATCGCCATCATGACTGACTCAAAAGCAACTTCCCGTTGGCGCTGGAGTGCCGTACTAGACCGTCTCGGCCCTCGCGGTGCCGGAATTTTGGCCCTGCTGGCGCTGCTGTTGCTGGGCGCCCAATGGCTGGAATCGCGTTCAGAAATTGCCGGGTTGAGGAAGGATCTGAGTCAACGCCTGCGCGATGCAGACAGCCTGGTCAAACAAAATCAAACTGCGTCGCAGCAGGCTGCAGAGGGCACCCGCGAGGCCGAATCCCGGCTATCGGCGCTGGAAAGCCGCTTTGCCGATTCACAAAACCAACAGGTGGAGCTTGAAGCGCTCTATCAGGAACTCTCGCGCAACCGGGACGACTGGATCCTTGCCGAAGTAGAGCAACTGGTAGTGATTGCCAACCAGCAATTGCAATTGACTGGTAACGTCCAGTCTGCGCTGTCTGCATTGCAGGCGGCGGACTTGCGCCTGCAAAAAATCAACAAGCCCACCCTGGTCAACCTGCGCAAGGTGCTCAACCAGGATATTGATCGCTTGAGAGCCCTGCCCTATGTGGATACCACCGGCATCAGCATTCGCCTGGACAACGTGGCTGCAGCCGCAGACACGCTGCCGCTGGCTTCGGATACCCGCCCCAACCGTGAGCCCGAGGTGTCCGGCAACGCCCATGACGGCTTCCTGTCGCGCATGACCCACGAGTTGGCTCTGGAGCTCTCCAGGGCCGTGCAGATCCGGCGCATGGAGACCCCCGAGCTGCCCTTGTTGAGCCCGGATCAGGCCTTCTTTCTGCGTGAAAACCTCAAACTGCGCCTGATGTCTGCCCGATTGGGTGCCCTGTCGCGTAATGAGTCCAGTTACAAGGCAGACCTTCGGGCGTCCATCGCCTGGATGAACCGCTATTTTGACCGTAGCGCAAAACCCGTCCAGGCCGCGCTTGAAACATTGCATCAACTCAGCGATACACCCGTCAACATTGCCCTGCCCGACGTGAATGCCACCCTGAGCGCAGTCCGGGGTGCCAGGGCGCCGCGCGAGGTCATCAGACGATGAGAAGCCTGTTCTGGTTCATCACCCTGTTTACCGTGGCCACTGCCATTGCGCTTGCGGTCAGCCTCAATACGGGCTATGTGCTGATCGTGGTCGCCCCCTGGCGCGTGGAGGTATCGCTGGCCGTATTTATCATTGGCGTCGTGCTGGGCTGTCTGGGCCTGTACGCCCTCTCGCGCCTGGTCATCACAACCTTGAGCCTGCCCAATCGCGTGCAGGCCTACCGGCTGCGTCGTTCACGCAATCGCGCCAGAAGTGCGCTCTACCAAGGTCTGACAGCTTATTTTGAAGGGAATTTCAGGAGGGCCGAGCGCCAGGCCGAACTCGCTCTGGAAGCCGACGAGTCTCCTGCCTTGAGCGCCGTGGTTGCAGCGCGCGCGGCCCATGAGCAACGCCATTACGAGGCGCGTGACCGTTATCTGGAAAAAGCGGCGGGCCTGGGTCAGGAAGCGCGTCTGATGCACCTCACAACCCGTGCCGATCTCCTGCTGGATGAGCGGCGCTTTACCGAAGCCCTTGATCTGCTGCGTGAAGCCCACCGGGTTGCTCCCAAACAGGTAC
>JAJZHC010000002.1 GCA_021804705.1 Pseudomonadota bacterium | reverse complement strand
CAGAAGCGCGAAGAGGCGATTCACGCGGAACGACCCCGCCTATCGCGCCACTCACGGACCCCGACAAGACCTGCGGCGAGCCTCAGCACAAGCACCGCCCCAGCCCCAGCCGCCCAGCCGCTGCCAACCCCAAGCCCGGCAACAGACGAAGATTTGCGGTCAAAAAGTTTGCAGATGGCACGACGCGAAACGGTGGATCCGTTTGCAGGGCAACGGGTGAGAGCGCTGTCGCCGCAAACGCGTGATAGCGTCTTTGGACCCTATGAGGAAGCCTATCGCCAGAAGGTGGAACAGGTGGGCCGGGTCAATTATCCGCCACCCGTGGAGGGCCGGCCACTTTACGGCACGGTCCGGATCACGGCCACAATCCGCCAGGACGGCAGTCTTGCGTTGATTGAAATTCGACAGCCCTCGGGGAGCTCCTATCTGGATGATGCGGCACGCCGTATTATCCAGATGGCCGCACCATTCCAGCCCTTTACGGATGCCATGCGTGCCGAGACCGATCTGGTCAGCATTACCCGATCTTTCAATTTTGTCCGCGCAGGTGAGGGCATAACGCTCAAATAGCAACGGGGAGAAATTGGGCGGGAGTCTCCCGCCCAATTTCTCCTCAATACGCTATATCCTCATGCCGCTATGCCGCAGCAGCGCGTCGATGTTGGGTTTGCGACCGCGAAAGGCAACGAATGAGTCCAGCGCGGGACGACTGCCGCCCACGGCAAGGATTTCGTCACGGAAGCGGGCGCCAGTCCGGGCGTCGAGCACACCCTTTTCCTCGAACAGGCTGTAAGCATCAGAGGACAGGACTTCGGCCCACTTGTAGCTGTAGTAACCGGCAGCGTAGCCTCCCGCGAAAATATGGGAGAAGCTGTTGGGGAAGCGATGCCATGCGGGAGGGCGCAGCACGGCTACTTCGTCGCGGATGCGTTCCAGTAGTTGCAGGGGGTTGTCCTCCTGGGGGAAGCCCGTGTGCAACTGCATGTCGAACAGGGAAAATTCGATTTGACGCACGGTTTGCATGCCGCTCTGGAAGTGGCGCGCGGCCAGCATGCGGTCAAACAAGGCACGCGGAAGTGGTTTTCCCGTGTCCACATGTCGCGTCATGCCTTCCAGCACTTCCCATTCCCAACAGAAGTTTTCCATGAACTGGCTGGGCAATTCCACGGCGTCCCATTCCACGCCGTTGATGCCAGAGACGGGCAGGTCTTCAATTCGCGTCAGCAGGTGGTGCAGGCCATGGCCAAACTCGTGAAACAGGGTGATGACTTCGTCATGCGTGAAAGTGGCCGGTTTTCCGCCCACGGGGGCGGAAAAGTTGCAGGTGAGATAAGCCACGGGAGTCTGAATGGCATTGCCGCGTCGTCGCCTGGTGATGGCATCGTCCATCCAGGCGCCTCCCCGTTTGCCGTTGCGTGCATACAGGTCCAGATAAAACTGGCCCACCAGCGCGCCAGAAAGATCACGCAAGTCGTAAAAATGAGCATCCTCATGCCAGATGGGTGCCTCCGAAAGAGACACCGTCAGACCGTACAATTGCCGGATCACCCAGAACAGTCCTTGTAATACCTGGTCTTCGGGGAAGTACTGCTTGACCTCCTGGTCCGAGAACGCGTACCGCTGGTTGCGCAGCTTTTCGGAAACAAAGGCGACATCCCAGGGTTCGAGCTGGTCCAGCCCCAGTGTTTCCCGGGCAAATGTTTCGAGTTCGGCCCAATCCTTTTCGGCAAATGGTTTGGCGCGCGCGGCAAGGTCTTTCAGAAAGGCCAGCACGGCTTGCGGCGACTCGGCCATTTTGGGTTCCAGGGACAGGTCGGCAAAACTCTCAAAGCCCAACAACCGGGCTTCTTCACTGCGCAATTGCAGAAGCTTGCGTATCAGTGGGGTGTTGTCCCACTCCGCCTTGCCGAATTCCGAGGCGCGGGTGGCATAGCTGTAATACAGCTCCTGGCGCAACTTGCGCGATTCGGCGTATTGCATGACTGGCCCATAACTGGGTGCGTGCAGGGTGAACTTCCAGCCACCATGCTGATCTTTCAGCGCAGCGTCGCGGGCCGCCTGGATGACTTCATCAGGCAATCCGTGCAGGGCAGCTTCATCCGCCACGAGATAGCCAAAGGCATTGGTAGTGTCCATGAGGTTTTGTTCAAATTGCGCACCCGTGGCAGCCAGCGCTTCCTGAATTTCCAGAAAGCGGGCCTTATCCTTTGGGGAAAGCTCGGCGCCACCCAGGCGGAAGTCACGCAGCTCATTGTCGATGATTTTTCGGCGCGCAGGATTCAATGCCTGGAATTCCGGCGAAGCGCGCAAGGCCTTGTAGCCAGCAAAAAGCGCTTCGTTTTGCGCCAGTGCGGCCCAGTATTGGGTGATTTTCGGCAGGTTGGCGTTATAGGCATCGCGCAATGCCGGCGTGTTGACGACGGCATTGAGGTGTGACACCTGGCCCCAGGCGCGTGACAGGCGTTCGTTGGCGTCTTCCAGCGGAGCGACGAAACGCTCCCAGGTGGGGCTTGCGGCCTCTGTCAGCACCTGAGCCAAAACAGCGGTGTTTTCCGCAATCAGCGTATCCACTGCAGGGCCCACGTGGGACGGTTGAATGTCGGCAAAGCGGGGCAATCCCGAAAAATCGAGTAACGGATTATTCATGGCGGTAAACCTCAGGCGCGGGCGTCTTCGTAAATCAGGAAGCCGCCTACAATGGTATGCGACACCTTGCCCGACAGGGGCAAGTTGAGAAAGGGGGTGTTCTTGCCCTGGCTTTTCAGGCTTTGCGGTGTGACGACCCATTCACGTTCAGGATTGAACAGGCACAGGTCGGCATTGCTGCCCATGCCAATCTGTCCGGCAGAGACACCCAGAATACGCGCAGGGTCGGCTGTAACGCGCGACAGCGCAAGGGGCAGGGGTATATTGTCCTGCTGCGCCCACTTGAGCGTCAGGGGCAATAGCAGCTCCAGTCCGGTCGCTCCTGCTTCGGAGGTCTCAAAAGGAAGTTGCTTGACGTCGTCATCCACGGGCGAGTGATCCGATACCAGCGCATCCACCGTTCCATCCGCGAGACCGGCGCGCAGCGCATCCCGGTCACGCAGGCTGCGCAGGGGTGGAATCAGATGACAATGGGAGTTGAAAAAGCCGATGTCATGTTCGGACAAGTGCAGGTGGTTGATGGAGACGTCGCAAGTGATGGGAAGCCCTTCGGCCTTGGCGGCTCGCACCAAAGCCACCCCATCTGCACTGGACAGGCGACACAGGTGCACGCGAGCACCCGTGTGGCGCACCAGGTGCAGAATCGTGGAAATGGCAATACTCTCGGAGCAGGCGGGAATGGTGGGCAAACCAAGTCGCGATGCAACCTCGCCTTCGTGCGCCACGCCGCCCTTGCCCAGGTGAGCGTCCTGGGGCTGCAGCCAGACTGTAAATCCGAAGCTGCTGGCATAATCCAGCGCACGTGCCAGCACCTGGGTGTCCACCAGAGGGGCGTTGGCCTGGGAAAAGGCGACGCAGCCGGCATCATGCAGTTCGCCCATTTCCGTCAGGCGCTCGCCTCGCAATTGTTGGGTCAGCGCACCCAGTGGGTACACATTGGTCTGGTTGCGTCCCTTGGCGCGATGTTTGAGCATTTCCACCAGACCAGGTTCGTCCAGGGGGGGGTCCGTGTCCGGCGGACATGACAGGCTCGTGACGCCGCCCACGGTGGCCGCAAACATTTCGCTTTCCAGTTTGGCCAGGTACTCAAAACCGGGTTCGCGCAGGCGTGCCGCCAAATCCACCAAACCGGGAATGACAATCTTGCCGCGGGCATCGATGACGCGATTGGGCCCGAAGTTTGCGGGCCCTTGCCCCAGGCCGACGATTTTTCCTGCGGCGATGAAAACATCCTGCACCGCATCGGCGCCGGTAGCAGGGTTGATGACGCGTCCGTTGCTGATCTGGATTTTCATGAAAGTTCCCGCTTCAGTTGCTGGCCAGAATGGACATGACGGCCATGCGCACTGCAATACCGAAAGTGACCTGCTTCAAAATGACGGACTGGACGCCGTCAGCGACCTCGGAATCGATTTCCACCCCCCGGTTCATGGGCCCCGGATGCATGACGATGGCGTCCGCTTTGGCTCGGGCCAGCTTGCCCGGCGTCAAGCCGTAGTACTTGAAGTATTCATCCCGGCTGGGCAACAGGGCACCGTTCATGCGTTCGTTTTGCAATCTCAGCATGATGACCACATCGACGTCCTTGAGGCCCTGAGCCATGTCGTGAAACACACGCACGCCCAGGCGCTCCACATCGCGTGGCATCAGGGTTTTGGGACCGATGACACGAATCTCGGGCACGCGCAGCGTAGTCAGCGCGTGAATTTGCGAACGGGCCACGCGTGAGTGCAGCACGTCGCCCACGATGGCGACCTTGAGGTTATCAAAGCGGCGTTTGAAGTGCCGGATGGTATACATGTCCAGCAAGGCCTGGGTTGGGTGCGCGTGGCAGCCATCTCCGGCATTGATGACATGGATTCCCGGGGCCACATGATTGGCAATCAAATGGGCTGCGCCGCTTTCTGCATGGCGCACCACAAACATGTCGGCCTGCATGGCCGAGAGGTTGTCCACCGTGTCCAGCAGCGTTTCGCCCTTGCTTTGGCTCGAGGCACTGACGTTCAGGTTGATGACATCGGCAGACAGGCGTTTGGCCGCGATCTCAAATGTGGTCCGGGTTCGCGTGGAGGCTTCGAAAAACAGGTTGAATACCGATTTCCCCTGCAAGTGAGGCACTTTCTTGATTTCCTGTTGCGCCACGTGCTCAAAAGTCGTGGCGGTATCAAGGATGTGAAACAACACCGAAGCGGGCAGACCTTCGATGGTAAGCAGATGCCGGAGGGTGCCCTCGGGGCTCAATTGCGGATTGCCGATCATGTGCGTTGGGACTCCAGATAACTCTGCAGTATGAGCGCCGCTGCTTCAGCATGTTCGGCAACGGCGCGCTGTTGATGGGTATATCCCCGCTCTCTCAGGGACTGGTCGGCTTCCAGGGAGGTGAAGCGCTCGTCCACCAGCGCCGTGGGCAACCCCGTTCTGGACTCCAGTTCATGGGCAAAGTTCCGGCACTGACGTGTTGCCTTCTGTTCGGCACCCGCCGCATCCAGCGGCAAGCCAACCACCAGGCCAACCGGCGCCCATTCCCGAAGCAGTTTCTCCACCGCCTGCCAACGGCTTGCTGAAGACGAGGCTTCGATCGTGGTGAGGGGATGGCACATGCGACTGCCCAACTCACCGATGGCGACACCAGTACGCTTTTGTCCATAGTCAAAGGCGAGAATGTGACCCTCAACCTCAGGCATGTCCCGCTTCATCAGACAGATAAGCGCGGTCGACGCCCAGGATGCCCAGGGCCGCTGAAAAGCGCGCCTCGGCAGGGAGATCGAAAATCACGTCGCGGCGGGCTTCGACCGTCAACCAGCTGTTGAGCTTGATTTCATTTTCCAGTTGTCCTGCTTCCCATCCGGCATAACCGAGCGAGATCAGAACGCCCTGGGGTGTTTGGCCCCGGGACATCTCTTCCAGAATATCCCGCGAGGTGGTCAGGCCTATTTCGTCGTTGATGCTGAGCGTGGAACGCCAGTGCCCCACCGGGGAATGCAGTACGAAACCACGATCCGTCTGCACCGGTCCACCAAAGTAAACGGGTAGGGTCACCAGACTTTCCTGGGACAGCGGGATGTCGATCTGGTTGAACAGGCTTTCCAGGGTGAGGTTGGTTGGGCGGTTGACCACCAGCCCCATGGCGCCGTTCTCGTCATGGCGGCAAATGTAGGTCAAGGTTTCGGAAAAATTGGAGTCCTGCAGCGCCGGCATGGCGATGAGGAAATGGTTCGTGAGATTGACTGGAGCCATGGAGGCAATTATCGCATATTCTGGAGCATTTCCAGATTACGGGTTGGGAGGGGGCATGCATGCCATGACGAACAAAAGTGCCGATACGGCATTGTTCTGGTTTCGACGCGATCTCAGGGACGACGACAATGTGGGCCTTTCCCTGGCGCTGGCCCAGTATGCGCGGGTATTTTGCGTGTTTGTCTTCGACACGGACATTCTGGAAGCCCTGCCCCATCGTGCAGACAGGCGGGTGGAATTCATCTGGGAGAGTGTGGCGCAACTGAAGCTGGTTCTGGAGGGGCACGGAGGCGGACTGATCGTATTGCACGGTTCGGCGCGCCAACGCCTCCCCGAACTGGCGGCGAGGCTGGGAGTGGCTGCCGTCTTTGCCAACCGGGATTATGAACCGGCAGCGCTGCAGCGTGATGCTGCGGTTGCCGCCGCGTTGTCGGACAGGGGCATCGCCTTGCATACCAGCCGGGATCAAGTGATCTTCGAGGGCAGGGAGCTGTTGACACAGGCCGGTCGACCCTATGCCGTGTTTACCCCCTATCGCAACGCCTGGTTGCGCGCCTTGACGGCCGAGCGGGTCAGGCACTGGCCGGCCCGGTTCAGCAATCTGGAGCCGGATCCGGACGCGCGCTCCATGCCAACCTTGAGCGCACTGGGGTTTGAGCGCACTGGCCTGGCAGCGCTGGGAGTGGTGCCGGGCATGCGTGGCGCACAACGCATGCTGGCCGATTTTTTGCCACGCATGGCGCAGTACCACGAGTTGCGCGACTACCCTGCCCGCCCCGGGGGTTCCGGCCTGTCGGTTCATCTGCGTTTTGGCACACTCTCCATCCGTCATTTGGTGCGGCTTGCCCAGGCCGAGCATCATCAGGGCGCCCAGGTGTGGTTGAGCGAGCTGATATGGCGCGAGTTTTATTTTGCCATCCTGGCCAATTTTCCCCATGTGGTGGGGCATGCCTTCAAGCCGGAATACGACAACCTGGCCTATGACAATAACCCGGCGTTTTTCGACGCCTGGCAGAAGGGGCTTACGGGATACCCCATCGTCGATGCTGGCATGCGACAGCTCAATCAAACCGGACATATGCATAACCGGCTGCGCATGATTACAGCATCCTTCCTGGTCAAGGATCTGGGGGTGGATTGGCGTTGGGGCGAGCGTTATTTTTCCGAACGGCTCAACGACTTTGATGTGGCCGCCAACAATGGCGGATGGCAGTGGGTGGCTTCCACGGGGTGCGATGCCCAGCCCTGGTTCAGGATTTTCAACCCGGTCACGCAATCCCAGCGATTTGATGCAGCGGGCAACTTCATTCGCAGCTTCCTTCCCCAACTGGCAGGGGTGCCGGACCAGCGCATTCATGCCCCGTGGCAGATGACACTGCTGGAACAGCAGGCGGCAGGCTGTATCATTGGCAAGGACTACCCGGCACCCATCGTGGATCATGCGCTGGCCCGGGAAAAAACACTCAAACGATATCAACGGTAAAACCCCGATGACCATGAAGATTGCCACCTGGAACGTCAATTCCATCAAAGTGCGTTTACCCCACGTGCTGGACTGGCTGAACGGACATCGACCTGCCGTGCTTTGCCTGCAGGAGTTGAAATGTGAGGCGGGCAATTTCCCGCTCGAAGCCGTGACTGCTGCCGGTTATCATGCCTTGATTGCGGGACAAAAGGCTTACAACGGAGTGGCGTTGCTCAGCCTGCAACCGGGCAGCGATCCGGTGATCGGCATTCCTGGTTTTGAAGACCCCCAGCAGCGTGTGATTGCAGCCACCTACGGTGAGGTGCGGGTCATTTCGGTGTATTGCCCGAATGGCGAATCGCTCACTTCCGAGAAATACGGTTACAAGTTGCGCTGGTTTGCGGCATTTCGCAATTATCTCGAAGCCACGCTGATGCGCTATCCCCTGCTGGTCGTGGCAGGAGACTACAACGTTGCACCCGAGGATCGGGATGTATACGATCCCGTGGCCTGGAAGGGAGAAGTGTTATGCAGCGACGCCGAGCGCGCGGCGTTTGCCGCATTGCTGAAACTGGGCCTGAAGGACAGCTTCCGTCTGTTTGAACAGGCCGACAAGTCCTACAGCTGGTGGCATTACAGGGTCAATGCGTTCAAGCGGAATATGGGGTTGCGCATCGACCACATCCTGGCCAGCGATGCTCTGGTGCCATCGTGCAGTTCCTGCACCATCGACAAGGGGCCGCGCGCGTTGGAACGCCCATCGGATCACGCGCCTGTATTTGCCGAGTTTTCGGATTCCTCCAGCCCCAATTCCTGAATCTTTCGGGTCAGGGTGTTGCGCCCCCAGCCCAGCAGCTGTGCGGCTTCAATGCGGCGACCCCCGGTATGGGCCAGGGCCTGGGTGATGAGGGCGCGTTCAAAATCCTGGCTCAGACGGTCCAGAATGCCGCGCTCGCCACGCGCCAGGGCCAGGGAAACCTCCAGTTCGAGCGCGGTTTTCCAATGCATGGGTACAGGGGCGTCTGCCGTTCCTTTCAGCTCAGCCGGCAAATCCCCGATGTCCACATTGACCCCGGGTGCCATGACCGTGAGCCAATGACAGATATTCTCCAGCTGGCGGACGTTGCCGCGCCACTCCAGGTTTTCCAGAAAACGCACCGCTGCGTCGGAAAGGCGCTTGGTTTCAACCTGCAGTTCACGGGCGCTTTTCTGCAAGAAATGGCGCGCCAGCATGGCGATGTCCTGACGGCGTTCGCGTAATGACGGAATCCTGATGCGGATGACATTCAGGCGGTGAAAGAGATCCTCGCGAAACAGTCCTTCGCGCACCCGGGCTTCCAGATCCTGGTGGGTGGCCGCAATGATGCGTACCCTGGACGCAACCGGAGAATGCCCGCCCACACGATAGAACTGGCCATCGGAGAGCACACGCAGCAAACGGGTTTGCAGGTCGGCTGGCATGTCGCCGATTTCGTCCAGAAACAGGGTGCCGCCTTCGGCCTGTTCAAATCGACCACGACGCAAGGTGTTGGCGCCGGTAAAGGCGCCGCGTTCATGGCCGAATAATTCAGATTCCAGCAACTCCTTGGGAATGGCGGCAGTGTTGATGGCAATAAAAGGTTTGTGGGCCCTGTTGCTATGGCGGTGCAAGGCGCGCGCCACCAGTTCCTTGCCGGTGCCCGATTCCCCATTGATCAACACGGTGGCATTGGATTGCGACAGCCGCCCGATGGCGCGAAAGACTTCCTGCATGGCAGGGGCCTGGCCCAAAATCTCAGGAGTATCGTTCCCTTCTTCCAGTGCATCCTGGGTGCGCATGCACTCTTCCAGGGCGCGACGCACCAATTCAATGGCATGATCCACATCGAAGGGTTTGGGCAGGTATTCGTAGGCCCCTCCCTGGAAAGCGGCGACTGCACTTTCCAAGTCTGAATAAGCCGTCATGATAATGACGGGCAGATCGGGGAAGCGTGCCTTGAGCTTTTCCAGAAAGTCAAAGCCAGAGCCTCCTGGCATCCGGATGTCGCTCACCACCACCTGGGGCCGTTCGCTCTCCAGCAGCGTCAATGCTTCCTGCGCCGAAGAAAACACCTGGAAGGGGATGTTTTCGCGCGTGAGGGCCTTCTCAAACACCCAACGAATGGAACGGTCATCATCAACAATCCAGACTGGCTTCATGACATTCAGTGCCCTCAAGTGTATTCAGTATCGGGCATGGGAAGGATCATGCTGAAACAAGTGTGACCCGGGACGCTTTCAAATTCAACCATGCCATGGTGCTGGCTAATCAAGTTCTGTGCCAACATCAATCCCAACCCGCTGCCGCCTTCCCGACCTGAAACCAGCGGTTGGAAAATCCTGTGTTGCAACGATTCAGGGATGCCCGGACCGTTATCCACGATCCTGATCAGCAACCCCAGACGAAAACGCCGGCGGGCCAGGGTGATCTGGCGCAACGCCCTGCTCTGGAGCAGGATTTCACCCTTTCCGTTAAGGGCCTGGGCGGCGTTGCGGGCGATATTGAGCACAGCCTGGATCAGTTGTTCGCGATCTGCCGTGATTTCGGGCAGGCTGGTGTCGTAATCTCGCTGGATGATAATGCCTTCAGGAAACTCGGCAAGAATGACGGTACGAACCCGTTCCAGGACTTCGTGGATGTTGAGGGGAGCCACTTGCTGCAACCGGTTTGGGCTCAACATCCGGTCCATGAGCACCTGCAGGCGGTCAGCTTCCGCCCGAATCACCTGGGTGTACTCCTTCAGTTCGGGTCGGTCCAGCTCGCGCTCCAGCAGTTGAGCGGCCCCCCGAATGCCGCCCAGGGGGTTGCGGATTTCGTGGGCCAGGTTGCGAATCAACTCACGATTGATTTTCTGGTCTTCGAGAATTTTTTCTTCACGGGCAATGCGCATACGCTGGTTGATGGGTCGAAATTCCAGAAGGATGCCGTCGTCGGGGTTCTGGAGGGGGGTACCGGTGCAACTGACGATCAGTGCGGCGTGACCCCGGCGAGTGAGGTGCCACTCATGCTCAATGAATCCCATGTTTTGGGCCAGCGCTGCCCGGGAGTCTTCAATCAGTGCTGCTGCGCCCGGCAGCAGATTTTTTAGCGGCTGGGAGATAACGCCTTTGCTGCTGGTTTCCAGAAGGGCCTCTGCCGCCGTGTTGATGAAGCGGATGCGCATGTCGACGTCGAGCACGACCACGGCGGTGGCTAAAAGATCCAGACCGGAGAAGTCAGCGGAAGAGTGGGCTCGCAAGTGTTTCAAGGTCTGGTCTGATTTCCGTTAAGTGGGATAAAAAAGCCCGCGATCCATACGCTGGAAAGCGGGCTTTGTCCTGTTGCACCAGAAGCTGGGGTGCTTCCGGCAATGACGATTACAGGCTGTAGTACATCTGGAATTCCACCGGATGGGTGGTCATCCGGAAGGTGGTGACTTCTTCCATCTTCAGGGCGATGTACGCATCGATCATCTCGTTGGAGAAAACGCCGCCGCGGGTCAGGAACTCGCGATCCTTGTCCAGGGCTGCCAGGGCTTCATCCAGCGAAGCAGCCGGAGCCGGAATCTTGGCATCTTCTTCCGGGGCCAGATGGTACAGATCCTTGTCGGCGGCTTCGCCAGGATGGATCTTGTTCTGCACGCCATCCAGGCCGGCCATCAGCATGGCTGCAAAGGCCAGGTAAGGATTGGCCAGGGGATCCGGAAAACGCACTTCAACGCGGCGCGCCTTGTCGCTTTGCACGAACGGCACGCGAATGGCTGCCGAGCGGTTGCGGGCCGAGTAAGCCAGCTTGACCGGGGCCTCGAAACCAGGAACCAGACGCTTGTAGGAGTTGGTGCCAGGGTTGGTGATGGCGTTCAGTGCCTTGGCGTGCTTGATGATGCCGCCGATATAGTACAAGGCAAAGTCGGACAGGCCCGCGTAGCCGTTGCCGGCGAACAGGTTCTTGCCGTCTTTCCAGACCGACTGGTGGACGTGCATGCCCGAACCGTTGTCACCCACCACGGGTTTGGGCATGAAGGTGGCCGTTTTGCCGTAGGAATGGGCGACATTGTGCACCACGTATTTGAGGATCTGGGTCCAGTCAGCACGTTGCACCAGGGGCGCAAATTTGGTGCCGATTTCGCATTGGCCAGGAGCAGCCACTTCGTGGTGATGGACTTCGACGGGAACACCCATGTCTTCCAGGGCGAGGCACATGGCCGAGCGGATGTCTTGCAGGGAATCTACCGGCGGAACGGGGAAATAGCCTCCCTTCACTGCGGGACGGTGGGCCATGTTGCCACCCTCGAATTCCTTGTTGCTGGACCAGGGGGCCTCTTCCGAGTTGATCTTCACACCGCAACCGGACATATCCACATTCCAGGTCACGGAATCAAAAATGAAAAACTCGGGTTCGGGGCCAAAATAGGCGGCATCGCCAATACCGCTGGACTTGAGGTAGGCTTCAGCGCGGCGGGCGATGGAGCGGGGGTCGCGGTCGTATCCCTTGCCGTCGGATGGTTCGATGACGTCACAGGTCAGCAACAGCGTGGTTTCATCCATGAAGGGATCGAGGTTTGCGGTGCTGGGGTCCGGCATCAGCAACATGTCCGAAGCCTGGATGCCCTTCCAGCCGGCAATGGAGGAGCCATCAAAAGCATGGCCTTCGGTAAACTTTTCAGGACCAAATGCACTGACGGGCACAGAGACATGCTGCTCCTTGCCTCGGGTATCAGTGAAACGCAGGTCCACGAACTTGACCTCGTTGTCCTTGATCATTTGCATGACATCAGCTGCAGCCATTTCTCAATCTCCTGTTGTTTCGCTCACGAAGTCTTCGTCGAGTACGGTGTGCTTCCGGGGCTCACCCGGTTGCGGTCAATATTAAGGTGCAGCCCACACTGTAAGCAGGTTGCATGCCAGTCCACTTCTCTACAATATGTCATTGTGCCACAAGGCTGGGCGGGATGAGGCGCTTCCTGTCCATGCACTGCAAATGTGCGGAAAATCAGAATAGCGCACCATTCCGGTGCTTGTAGGGGCCAATTCGCCCGAAGCTTGCCCCGATGGCTTCGCAGCGTACAATGGGGCATCCTGACTGAATGATTCGCCATCATGGCCAAAATTCCAGAAATTCTCAAAATCGCCCAGAACAGGGGAAGTGAAACCAACCTGCCGTATGATGGCGCGCTCATGCCCACGGAGGCTTTTGAGATCCTCAATGAAGCCTCCGTTGCCGTCCTGGTGGACGTACGCACGCGTGCCGAGATGGATTGGGTTGGTTTTGTGCCGGGCGCCATCCACATCGAGTGGCAGGATTACCCCGCCTGCCAGCGCAACCCGGATTTCATCGACATGCTTCGACAGTCCGTACCTGAAGACAGCTTGCTGCTTTTTCTGTGTCGCTCCGGGGTGCGCTCGCATGCGGCGGCAGCGGCGGCAGCTGCCGCGGGGTTTACGGGGTGCTACAACATCCTGCAAGGGTTTGAAGGAGAGCGGGATGCGCAGGGCCATCGCAATTGCATCGGGGGCTGGCGTGCTGCCGGCTTGCCCTGGAAGCAGAACTGATTGCTGACGATGGATCGGTACGCCGTCATGGGGCATCCCGTGTCCCATAGTCGATCACCCCAAATCCATGCCCTGTTTGCGAAGGCGACAGGGCAGGTCATGACCTATGAGCGGATTGATCCGGAACCTGACCCGTTTGAAGTGGCCGTCGCCAGATTCAGAAACGAAGGTGGCAAAGGGCTGAATATCACCCTGCCTTTCAAGGAGCGTGCCTTTGCTCTGGCGGATTGCCAGACTGCGCGCGCCAGAGCTGCCGGAGCTGCCAACACCCTGGAATTTCGAGACGGGCAGGTTTTTGCCGATAATACGGATGGGGTGGGCTTGGTCAGGGATCTTGTCCAGAACCAGCGCTTCATGCTGCAACAGAAAAATATCCTGTTGTTGGGCGCAGGCGGCGCGGCACGCGGCGTGATGCTACCCCTGCTGGCCGAGCAACCGGCGCGGCTGGTGGTCGCCAATCGAACGGCAGCACGCGCGATTGCAATCCTGGCTGATCTGAAAGCTTCCTGCACCGTCGCTGGCGACCTGATGCGTCGTGCCGAGGCTTGCGGACTGGAGGCCATCCCGGCGGTGCCATTCGACGTTGTCCTCAACGCCACTTCCAGCAGCCTCACGGGGGCTGTGCCTGAAGTACCCCAGGGCGTGTTTGGCCCACGCAGCCTGGCCTACGACATGATGTATGGCCAGGGCCTGACTCCCTTCCTCAGGCTGGCACAGGCGCACGGGGCACCATATCTTGCCGATGGGCTGGGCATGCTGGTGGAACAGGCCGCAGAATCGTTTTACCTCTGGCGTCACGTCCGTCCCATGACCGCCGCAGTACTGCAGCAGTTGCGGGCCGAACTGGGGTGAACCGTTTGCATCGTCTGGTCCGTTGGGGATTGCGGCTGTTGTTTTGGGCATTGTTGCTGTTGGTGCTCTGGGAAAGCTGGATCTTTGCCCAGGTGCTATGGTGGAAAGGCCACAATCCCGAAAAAACATCCTTCATGAAAATTCGCGCCGAATCCCGACTGGCTACAGGAAAGGGCGATATCCTGCCCCATCCCTGGGTAGCGTACGAGCGCATTCCGGATAGTCTGAAACGCGCCGTCGTTGCTGCCGAAGATTCCGGGTTTGTGGCCCATCATGGCTTTGACTGGGAGGGCATGCGCCGTGCCCTGGAGAAGGATATTCACCGCGGCAAACCGGTTGCCGGGGGGTCCACAATCACGCAGCAACTGGCCAAAAACCTGTTTTTATCAGGGCAGCGCAGCCTCTGGCGCAAGGCTCAGGAAGCGATCATTACCGTCATGCTCGAAGCAACCTGGAGTAAAAGGCGCATTCTGGAGGTCTATCTGAATGTGATCGAATGGGGGGATGGATTGTTTGGCTGCGCAGCAGCCACGCGACACTACTACCAGGAGCCCGTGGGTGACCTGACGACGTCGCAGGCAGCGCGGCTGGCTTCCATGATTCCCAGTCCCAGGTATTTCGATCGTCACGGAGAAACCGAACGATTGCTGGAGAAAACGGACACCATCGAAGCACGCATGACACAGGTTGCCATACCGCACTGACGCAGCCCCATGCTGCTGTATCAGCGCATTCAAAACCACCGGACGCGTACCCTGTTGGGTACGGTGTCCGGTGAAATCTGACCTTGCTTAGAACATCGGCTTGATCAGGGGGCTGGAGATGATCGGCGCCACCGACGGTGCCACGACGGGCTTCGGTGCTGCTGGTTTGGCCATTGCAGGCTTGGCAGCCGGCTTCTTGGCGGCGACCTTCTTCACTGCAGGTTTGGCAGCCGGCTTCTTGGCAGCTGGCTTCTTGGCAGCGGCCTTTTTGGCAACTGGCTTCTTGGCGGCGGCCTTTTTGGCAGCTGGCTTCTTGGCAGCAGCTTTCTTGGGAGCGGCCTTTTTGGCAGCTGGCTTCTTGGCAGCAGCTTTCTTGGGAGCGGCCTTCTTGGCTGCAGCCTTCTTGGGAGCGGCCTTCTTGGCAGCCGGTTTCTTGGCTGCAGCCTTCTTGGCGGCAGGTTTCTTGGCTGCGGCTTTCTTGGGGGCAGCCTTCTTGGCGGCCGGTTTCTTCTTTGCTACGGCCTTCTTGGCGGCTGGTTTCTTTGCTGCGGCCTTTTTGGGGGCGGCAGCCTTCTTGGCTACGACCTTCTTGGGGGCTGCGGCTTTCTTGGCGACTGTTTTCTTGGCCGCAGGTTTCTTCGCTGCGGGTTTCTTCTTGGCTGCTACCATCGTTGACTCCTTGTCAGTATTGATCGGTTGTTCCAGATCGTTCGTGCATTGCACTACCAAGTGGGACCAATCGATCTTTCCGATGAACCCACACAAAGGGCACTGGTGAACTTCACTGCATGCCTCTTGGTGATTGGATTCTATTTCAGAAAATTGCTGATAGGAGCATTCATCGATGTATAACAAAGATTATTTTGAATGTTCATGCGAAATTTAGTATCGATACGATACCAAAATTTGGATATTGCCAATTTTAAAGTAAGACGAATCCTTACAGGTCATCCGGGATAGGCCATTCATCCCGGTAGAGATCCTTGATGGACTCGCGTCGGCGAATCAGATGGGCACGATCCCCGTCCACCAGGATTTCCGGAGGGCGTGGGCGGGCGTTGTAATTCGAACCCATGGATGCGCCGTAGGCGCCGGCTGAGAGAATGGCCAGAAGATCTCCCTGAGCGACAGCGAGCTTGCGGGCGCGGCCCAGAATGTCACCGGTTTCGCATACGGGCCCCACCACATCCGTAATGACAGCAGGGACCGTGTTTTCAGTGACGGGAAGGATTTCGTGCCAGGCCTCATAGAGCGAGGGGCGGATCAAATCGTTCATGGCGGCATCCACGATGGTAAAACGATGCGTGGCAGAGGTTTTGAGGTACTCCACACGCGTCAGTAACAGGCCGCCATTGCCGATGATCCTGCGCCCGGGCTCGAGCAGCAGGCGGCCGCCAAACCCCTTCAATCGGGCAGCCACTTCGCGGGCGTAGTCCTTGAGGTCAATGGGGGTTTCGTCGCGATAGCGGATGCCAACGCCGCCGCCCAGGTCCAGGTGATGCAGCTGGATGCCGGATTGCGCCAGCTGGTCTACCAGCAGGAGGATTTTTTCAAGGGCGGCGACAAAGGGAGAAAGCTCGGTGATTTGAGAGCCGATGTGGCAGTCGATTCCGTTGACCTGAATGCCTGGAAGGCCTGCAGCCCTTTGATACAGCGCCAGGGCGTCGGCATAGGCCACGCCGAATTTGCTTTCTTTCAGCCCGGTAGCAATGTAGGGGTGGGTTCCCGGATCGACATCCGGGTTGACCCGCAAGGAGACGGGCGCGCGCACTCCAAGGTTTGAGGCCACCTGTGACAGGCGTTCCAGTTCGGCTGCAGATTCCACGTTAAAGCACAGCACACCGGCGCGCAGGGCTTGCGCCATTTCATCCGAAGTTTTGCCCACCCCGGAAAAAACCACCTTCCCCGGGTCTCCGCCCGCTGCCAGTACGCGGCTGAGCTCGCCTCCTGAAACGATGTCGAATCCAGCACCCAGCCTTGCAAGCAGGCTCAGAATGCCCAGGTTGCCGTTGGCCTTGACGGCATAGCAGATGAGCGGTCGAAGTGACGCAAAAGCCTGCTCAAATTCGGCAAATGAGGCCGTGATGGCGGCTTTCGAGTAGACATAGCAAGGCGTACCAAAGCGTTCTGCCAGATCGGTCAGGGGCAGGGCTTCGACGTGCAGCACCCCGTGTGAGCGGGTGATGCCAGTGGGCAGGAAGGAATCGGACATTATGGTATTGAACCGTCAGGAGCCTTGGGTTTGGATGCGTCAGGCTGGGGTGCAGGAGGTCGTGCCGGCGCTTGCGGAGGGAGTGTCAAGGCGCTCTTGAGTCCACAAGCAGACAGGAGCAGCGATGCTGTGAACGCCAACGCACCGCGTCGGGGTGGAAATATCTGGTCTTTCATGCGCAAAAGTCTATCACAAGGGCCGAAAACGGCGATGATTCTGCATTTTGGACCATCCGGATTCGCAAAAAAATCATGGGCTCCCTTGAAAGCCGCGCCAGACATGGCTTTCAAGGAAGTTGTTGAATTTACAACAAATTTGAAAAATGGGGTTGACTCAGGGTAAAAAAGGGCTATTTAGACAAAAAAACCTCGATTTTCAGGGGGATAGGAGGGGTATGGTGTCGGTTCAATACTAAAAAAATCAATATTTGAATTTTTGACAAAATGGTATTGACTCGATAGTATTAATCCATGCTCAAGAACCCGGTTGTTCTCCTTGATCTCGTGGACCGACTCGCAAACCTGATGCGTTCAGAGTTTCGGCGCATTGGTAGCGAGGAGGGACTGCAGCCAGTACATATCCAGGCCCTGATGTTTCTGGAACAGGCCAACCGCTTTAGCAATACGCCCCAAGCCCTGGCTGAATATCTGGGCCTGACCAAGGGAACGGTATCACAAAGCCTGCTGCTGCTGGATCGTCGCGGTTTGATCGAACGCTATCAGGACGAAATCGACAAACGCGTGGTGCGGTTGCGTCTTAGCCAGCTGGGTGAAGCGTTTTTAAGCGAGTCGACGCCTGCAGCGTTATGGCAAACGGCAACCCGTGATATCAGTGCCAATCGCGTCCGGTTCAGTGTCTCGGTGCTGAGAAGCATCGTTTACGAGCTGCAAAACTACAATGGCGGCCCTCCCTTTGGCGTATGCAGCACCTGCATCTATTGCCAAAGAAAAAGCCAGCGCATCCACCACTGCACCTGGTTTGGCGAACGTCTGTCGGGTCCTGAAACCCGCAAAATATGCCGGGAGCAGGTGCCCAAGACGGGGTACCTTAGCGTAGCTGAGTAGCCCGGGCAGCCCGAACGGCCGCCAGAACCTGTTCCGGAGCCGTCCCTCCTGGCACGTTGCGGCTGGCCAGTGACCCTTCGATGGTCAGTACGGCAAATACATCCGGTTCAATTGTGCCAGAAAATCCCTTGAGGGTATCCAAAGACA
This sequence comes from Pseudomonadota bacterium, assembly GCA_021804705.1. GTDB lineage: Bacteria > Pseudomonadota > Gammaproteobacteria > Burkholderiales > Ferrovaceae > JAJZRV01. Next base: position 9,570 of record JAJZHC010000002.1, on the reverse strand, counting down.
GGTCTGACAGGTCGCAATGCTGGTCTTCTGCCAATCGAACGGCCTTCGCCACCACTTCGTGGGCGTCCCTGAAGGGCATTCCCTTCTTGACCAGATAGTCGGCCAGATCCGTGGCGGTGGAAAAACCCTCCAAGGCAGCGCGGCGCATGGCTTCCTGGTTGACGGTAATGTCCCGCAACATTTCGGCAAAGATGGACAGGGTGCTGGACAGGGTGTCGGCCGTATCAAACAAGGGCTCCTTGTCTTCCTGGTTATCCTTGTTATAGGCCAGGGGCTGGCCTTTCATCAGGGTCAGCAACGCCATCAAATGGCCCGTCACGCGTCCGCTCTTGCCCCGGGCCAGCTCAGGAACGTCCGGATTGCGCTTTTGCGGCATGATCGACGAACCCGTGCAAAAGGCGTCGCCGATCCGGATAAATCCGAATCGGGGGCTCATCCAAAGGACAAACTCTTCCGAGAGGCGGGAGATGTGGGTCATGATGAGTGCGCCGGCAGCACAGAATTCAATGGCGAAGTCGCGATCGGAGACGGCATCCAGGGAATTGAGGCAAATGGACTCAAAACCCAGCAGCTCGGCAACACGCTCCCGCCGGATGGGGTAACTGGTGCCAGCCAGCGCGGCAGCCCCCAGCGGCAGCCGGTTAACCCTATGGCGGCAATCTGACAGCCGCTCGCGGTCGCGCCCGAACATTTCGACATAGGCCATCATGTGATGGCCAAATGTGACGGGTTGCGCGACCTGCAGGTGGGTAAACCCTGGCATCGGAGTCGCTGCATGGCGCTCGGCCAGATCCAGCAAGGCAGCCTGAACTGCGCGCAGCAAGCCATTGAGGTGATCGATCTCATGGCGCAGGTACAGCCGGATATCCGTGGCCACCTGGTCGTTGCGGGAGCGGGCGGTATGCAGGCGCTTTCCTGCATCGCCAATGAGCTGGGTCAGGCGACGCTCGATGTTGAGATGAACGTCTTCATCGTCCAGTGTCCAGGGAAACAGCCCCCCCCGTACTTCCTCAAGGAGGGTTGCCATGCCCGACTGGATGGCCTGGAGGTCGCCAGGGGATATCAGCCCCGCTTCGCTCAGCATCTGGGCGTGAGCCAGGGACCCCTGAATGTCGAATTCAGCGAGGCGCCGGTCAAACTGCACCGATGCCGTATAGGCCTTGACGGATTCTGCAATGGGGACGGAAAACCGCCCGGACCATACTTTTGATGGAGAACCCGTATCGGGCTTGCTGTTTTGAGTCATGAGAAGCATCCTGGTTACTATTCAACGCCCGTAAAGTATAGTGCATCCAAGGCCAACGCCCCATGCCAAAATCCTTTAACTTCAACGCGGTCCCTTTTGACGGACTCACCGGCGAACAGCAGCGGTGGGTGCGCGATAGCGTGGATATCGGCTACTACCCGGCTGGCCAGACCATTCTTTCCGGGGGAGATGAACCCACGCATCTGTTCGTGATCATCAAGGGGCACGTGCAGCAGACCGAGCACGGAGAAGTGCTTTGCGTTTACAGCAAGGATGAATGTTTTGACGGGCGTGGGTTGATCTCGGGATGCGTGACCGGCGTATTTACTGCGGCCGAGGAGCTGATCGTCTATCTGGTGCCGAAATCCACCATCAAACGGCTGATTGCTGCCAATGCCAACTTCGGTGCCCTGCTGTTCTCGGACATTTCACAAAAACTGAGGGCGCTGACCGAACGCCGATCGCAGCGGGAGCTTCATTCGCTCATGTTATCCCGCATCGATCAGGCGTTTGTGCGCCCTGCCCACATCGTGCCCGAGAACACGGACGTATTCAGCGTGGCGCAATTGTTCGAAACCGAACAACTGTCCAGCGTCCTGGTCCAGAGAGGTGATCGCTACGGAATTTTCACATCCACCGACGTGCGCAAGGCCATTCTCTCGGATCAAGACCCGCATACCCTGCCCGTGGGGCAGCTCGCCACCTGGGATCTGATCGAGGTATCCCAGGATGACGCGGTGTTTGATGCCCTGATTCTGATGATCCGGCACGGCGTGCACCGTGTCGTCGTCAAACGGCAGGGAGACATTGTTGGTGTGATGGAGCAGCTGGATCTGCTGAGTTTCATTTCCAACCACTCTCACCTGATTTGGCACCAAGTCCAGCAGGCACGAACCCAGGAGGAGCTCAAAGGCGCCTGCACCAGCATTCAACGCTTGATCCAGCTGCTCAGTGAAAGCGAAGTCAAGGTCAGCATGATTGCGCGTCTCGTGCAGGAGCTCAACACCAAGATTTTTGCCCGGCTCTGGCAGTTTGTAGCCCCCCCAGACCTCATGGATAACAGTTGCGTGATTGTGATGGGAAGCGAAGGCCGGGGGGAACAGATACTCAAAACCGACCAGGACAATGGCCTCATCCTGCGCAATGGTTACCACTTCCCCGACCTGACTGGGGTGACCAGTGCCTTCAATGATGCCCTGTGCGATTTTGGTTACCCCCCCTGCCTGGGCGGCATCATGATGCGCAATCCGCTCTGGTGCCAGAACCTGGATGACTTCAAGGAAACCATCCGGCAGTGGGTGTTCCATCCCAGTGCTGAAACCCACATGCGTCTGGCCATATTCTCGGATGCGGTGGCGGTGTGTGGCGACCCCGAACTTCTGAAGGAACTCAAGAACTTCTTTTTTCGGCCCTTGCAGGACATGCCAAGCTTTTTTGCTCACTTTGCCAGGGCTGCGGACAGCTTTTCCGAGCAAAGCAGCTGGTGGTCCCGCTTGTTGCTGGGAGATGGCGAAGGAAACGAGCTGGACATCAAAAAACTGGGCATATTTCCGATTGTGCACGGTGTACGAAGCTTGGCGCTGGAGTCTGGGCTTGCACCGACCGGCACTGTGGAGCGCATTGACGCGCTCGTCCGGCTTGAAAAGATTCCGGAAGATCTGGCCATCGATCTCAAGGAGTCCCTGCACTACCTGATGGATATTCGCCTCAAACAGGGTCTTCAACAGCTGTCCCTGGGACAGCGCCCCGGCAATATGGTGCGCATGGGCTCCCTGAGTACGCTGGAGCGCGATCTGATGCGTGACAGTCTGCAAGTGGTGAAGCGTTTCCGTGGGGTGTTGCACTATCACTTCAAACTGGATGCCCTGTAAGTCATGTGGGATGGGCTGAAGCGTGTCTGGTACCGTCGCCGGCTATTGCGACCGGAATACGCCAGACTTTTTGAACCAGCGCCACCTGACGAATGGGTGAGCGTGGATTGTGAAACCACGGGGATGGATCGTCGCCATGACGAAATTCTCTCCATTGGCGCTGTCCTGATCAAGGGAACGCGCATCATCACCAGCGAGCGGCTTGAGCTGTTCATCCGTCCCGCCGGGCAGGTCAAGGCAGAAAGCATCCGGATCCATCACCTGCGCAGTATGGATGTAGCCTATGGGCTGGAACCCCGGCAGGCCATTCAGAAGTTTCTGGATTTTGTGGGGAGCCGGCCGCTGGTGGGCTACTACCTGGAATTTGATGTGGCCATGCTGGACCGACTGGTACGACCCTTTCTGGGCATTCCCCTGCCACAGAGCAAAATCGAGGTATCAGGCCTCTACTACGACTACAAGTATTCCCAGAATGCGGGCAGTAACGTGGACTTGAGCTTTCATAGCATCATGCAGGACCTGCGCCTGCCCGAACGCACCGAGCATGATGCCTTCAACGACGCCCTGATGGCTGCCATGATGTTTGTCAAACTCAGACACCTGAAAAAATAGGGCCCAAAAAAATTGGGGACAGACCCCAAAAAGGAGTCTGCCCCCAAAATGTCATTTCCGGGCGTAATTTAGTGCGATGCCCCGATTTCTGCACCCAGCCCGGTTTCGGAACGGACTTTCTGGGCATTAAATGCGGCACGCTCCTTCTGGGCGCTTTCGCTGTGATCCGTGACGGAGAAAACGTAGGCCACGATCAGGACGGCCGGGAGTACGACGAACGTCGGGAAGTCGTATGGGAAAATGGCAGGGCCATTTCCTAAAACCTTGGTCCAGACGGTCGGGCCGATGATCAGCAGGCCGATGGAGCCAAAGATGCCCGTGTAGCCCCCCAGTACTGCCCCACGCGTGGTCAGTCCGCGCCAGAACACGGACAGAACCAGAATGGGGAAGTTGGCGCAGGCGGCGATCGAGAAGGTCAGGGCCACGATGTAGGCTACGTTCTGCTTCTCGAAGGCGATGCCCAGCAACACGGCCAGGATGCCCAGGCCGATGACGCACACCTTCGACACCCACACTTCCTGTGCTTCAGTGGACTTGCCCTTCATGATCACGTTGGCATAGATGTCGTGCGACAGGGCAGAAGCGCCAGCCAGGGTCAGCCCCGACACCACGGCCAGAATGGTGGCAAACGCGACCGCGGCAATAAACCCGAGGAAAAGGTCGCCACCAATCGCATGCGACAGGTAGACCGCGGGCATGCTGCCGCCGCCTTTGAGCGCCAGGATGTTCTTGGTGACGTCCACCACGTATTCTGGATTGTTAGCCACGAGCACGATGGCACCAAAGCCGATGATGAAAGTCAGGATATAGAAGTAACCGATGAAGCATGTGCCATACAGCACGGACTTGCGCGCCGCCTTGGCATTGGTAACGGTGAAGAAGCGCATCAGGATGTGCGGCAGACCCGCGGTACCAAACATCAGGGTCAGCCCCAGCGATATGGACTCGATCGGGTTGGCTTTGGCGCCAATGGGCACTACCGACTTCATGATTTCCATGTGTTTGGGATGAGTGGCCACGGCATCGGTGAATAATTTTTCGAAGCTGAACCCCTCATGAGCCATGACACCAATGGCGATCAGGGTGGCGCCACCGAGAAGCAGGCCTGCCTTGATGATCTGGACCCAGGTGGTGGCCTTCATGCCGCCAAAAGTGACGTAGACGATGATCAGCGTGCCGACGATGACAATGGATTGCCTGTAGGAAATCTGGGGGACGAGGGTGTGCAGCAATTGCCCGGCACCCACCGCCTGTCCGATCAGATACCAGATCACCACGATCAGCGAACCGATGGCGGCCATGGTACGGACCGGACCCTGTTGTAACCTGAAGGAGGCCACGTCGGCATAGGTGTACTTGCCCAGATTGCGTAACCGCTCGGCAATCAGGAACAGGATGATCGGCCAGCCGACCAGCCAGCCCACCGAGAAAATCAGGCCGTAAAAGCCATTCATGTAAACCAGCGCGGCAATTCCCAGAAAGGAGGCTGCCGACATGTAATCACCCGCAATGGCCAAGCCATTTTGCAGGCCGGTGATGCCGCGACCGGCAGCATAGAAGTCGGTGGCTGTCTTTGTGCGCTTGGCCGCCCAGTAGGTAATGCCGAGGGTTATGGCGACGAAAATGACAAACATCACAATGGCGTGCCAGTTGATGGGTGGTTCTGCGGGGGCTACGGGGGGCACTGCACCATCAGCAGCAAGGGCAATCGAGGTGAACAACGACAAGGCCGTGGCCAGGGTTGCGAGGCAGGCAGTTTTCCATGTTCTCATTTGAGCGATTCCTGAATGATTTCGTCAGTGAGGGGATCGAAGGTGTGGTTGGCCCGTCGCACATAGATGGCGGTCAGGATGCACGACACCAGGATGACGCCGACGCCAATAGGCATTCCCACGGGGATGACGCTGTCTGCGGACAGGGGTTGCGTCAGGAAATCAGGGGCAAATGCAATCATGAGAATGAAACCGAAATACATGACGCAGACGATCGTGGACAAGGTCCAGGCCAGGGAATCGCGTTGCGCGACCAGTTGGTGATACTTGGGGTTGTTTTGAATCCTGCTAGCTGAGAGTTCGGACACGATGGGCTTCCTCCGTTTTTTTTGGTGGGTTTGCCAGCCGCTGGGGCCGACGCCACACGCGTTATCAGGGGGCGACAGGGTACGAGTGCCGTGATAATAGTAATCAGGTTTTCAAGGAGTTCAAAGGTTTTTTTGACTCATGTATAAAATCGCGCCGAGTTCTGTAGGTGTGAAAAAAGCCCGATGGTTTCCCATCGGGCTTTTTGTTGCGACGCGACAAATGCCCCGGGAGGGCTTGTTGCCGGGTGCAGCGAGATTACATGTCCATCCCGCCCATGCCACCCATGCCGCCCATTCCTCCACCAGGCATCGGGGATTCTTCCTTGGGCAGTTCGGCCACCATGCAGTCGGTGGTCAGCATCAAGCCTGCAATGCTGGCTGCGTTTTGCAGTGCGAAACGGGTGACCTTGGTGGGGTCAACCACGCCCATGGCGACCAGATCGCCATATTCACCGGACTGTGCGTTATAGCCGTAATTGCCCGACCCTTCCAGCACCTTGTTGACGACTACGGAGGGTTCGTCGCCGCAGTTGGCCACGATTTGCCGCAGGGGTTCTTCAATGGCGCGCGAAACGATCTTGATACCGGCATCCTGATCGCTGTTATCGCCTTTGAGGGTCTTCAGGGTTGCGCGGGCACGCAACAGTGCCACGCCACCGCCGGGAACAATGCCTTCTTCCACGGCAGCACGGGTGGCATGCAGCGCGTCTTCAACGCGGGCCTTCTTTTCCTTCATTTCAACTTCAGTGGCAGCACCCACTTTGATGACGGCTACCCCGCCTGCCAGTTTGGCCACGCGTTCCTGCAGTTTTTCGCGATCGTAATCACTGGTGGCGTCTTCGATCTGCTTGCGGATCAGTGCCACGCGCCCCTTGATGGCGTTTTCGTCGCCAGCACCGTCAATGATGGTGGTGTCTTCCTTGCCAATCTCGATACGCTTGGCGCGACCCAGTTCGTTCAGGGTGACTTTTTCCAGGGACAGACCCACTTCCTCGGCAATCACCGTACCACCCGTCAGGACAGCGATATCTTCCAGCATGGCCTTGCGACGGTCGCCAAATCCAGGCGCCTTGACCGCAGTGGTCTTGAGGATGCCGCGGATGTTGTTGACCACCAGGGTGGCCAATGCCTCACCTTCCACCTCTTCTGCAATGATCAGGAGTGGGCGGCCCGCTTTGGCGACTTGCTCCAGTACGGGCAGCAGGTCGCGGATGTTGGAAATCTTCTTGTCGTGCAGCAGCACGAAGGGGTCGTCCAGCAAGGCGATCTGGCGATCAGGATTGTTGATGAAATAAGGTGACAGGTAGCCACGGTCGAACTGCATCCCTTCCACGACTTCCAGTTCGTTTTGCAGGCCAGAGCCATCTTCCACCGTGATGACGCCTTCCTTGCCTACCTTGTCCATGGCCTGGGCGATGATTTCACCGATGGACTTGTCGGAGTTGGCGGAAATCGAACCCACCTGGGCGATTTCGGTGCTGGTGGTGCAGGGCTTGGAGAGCTTTTTGAGTTCATCCACTGTAGCGATTACGGCGCGATCGATCCCGCGCTTCAGGTCCATGGGGTTCATGCCGGCGGCGACGAACTTCATCCCTTCCTGAACGATGGCCTGGGCCAGTACGGTTGCAGTGGTGGTGCCATCACCTGCGACATCCGAGGTTTTGGAAGCCACTTCCTTGACCATCTGGGCGCCCATGTTTTCAAACTTGTCTTTCAGTTCGATTTCCTTGGCAACGGACACACCATCCTTCGTGATGGTGGGGGCGCCGAAGGAGCGCTCCAGAACGACATTGCGGCCCTTGGGGCCGAGGGTGACCTTGACCGCGTCTGCCAGGATATTGATGCCTACGACCATGCGTGATCGGGCACTGTCATGAAAACGGACTTCTTTAGCTGCCATGTTTTAACTCCTGAACTTTGGATTCCCGGCACAATGGGCGAGGGATCCGTAAATAATGAAAGGGGGCAATTAACCTTCGACGACGCCCATGATGTCTTCTTCACGCATCACCAGCAGTTCGTCACCTTGTACCTTGACGGCCTGACCGGAATATTTGCCGAAGAGCACCTTGTCGCCTACCTTGACGTCCAGGGCGCGCACCGTACCGTCTTCCAGTACTTTGCCCTTGCCCACGGCCAGAACTTCACCCTGGTCAGGTTTTTCGGTGGCGGTATCAGGGATCACGATGCCCGAGGCCGTCTTGCGCTCTTCTTCGAGGCGTTTGACAATCACGCGATCATGTAACGGACGAATTTTCATTCGAAATTTCTCCTGCAAGAGGGTTGATTGGAAAATATTAGCACTCGGTATGTGCGAGTGCTAACAGTGTAAGGGTTGTCCATGCAGATATCAAGAGCTGTCTGTCATCGTGGGGTTCTGTTGCGTCTGTGGTGCGGACTGCTTTGGGCTGTCAGTGCAGGGGCCCAACCCCTTGTCTCGGACCAGTTGCCGCCCGCCGTAGCGCAGGCGCTACAAGCGGCGCACGTTCCCGCCGAGGCCGTTTCCATTGTCGTGCAGGACGTGCAGACGCAGGAGCGCTGGCTTGGCTGGAATGCGGACATTCCCAGAAACCCCGCTTCTTTGATGAAGTTGGTGACCACTTACTCTGCGCTATTGACCCTGGGACCAGCGAAAACCTGGGAGACCTCAATCCGTGGCCGGGAGCCCGTGGATGGCATTCTGGAGGGCAACCTCTACATCGCGGGCGCAGGGGATCCCGGATTGACGCTGGAACAGTGGCAAGCTTTGCTGCGGGCACTCCGCATCCGCGGGATTCGTGAGATTCGCGGCAATCTGGTGCTGGATACCAGCGGCTTCGTGCAGGCGGGGCAGGATCCCAACGGTTTCGACCACCAGGGGTACAGGGCCTATAACACCATGCCAGAAGCGCTTCAGGTGGGTTTCAAGGCAATCACGCTGACGCTGGAGGGTGGTGGGGATCGGGTCCTGGCAAGCCCCAATTTTGAACTGCCGGGGGTTGTCATTGAAAACGGGCTGTCGCTGGATGCCGGGCCCTGCCCGGAAGACTGGAAATCCACTTTCGAACGCAGGGTCCGCGATGACGGGCGCGTGGCGCATATCGAACTGCGCGGAGGCTATGTTGCCAGTTGCGGTAAAAAAACGCTTTCTTACAATATTTTATCGAACGATAGCTACATTTTAGCAGCATTTACCCGGATTTGGAATGAGCTGGGAGGACGCTTCAACGGCAAGGTCATGGAGGGAGTGGCCCCTGCAGGGCTTCCGGTTCTGGTGTCGCATACCTCCCCTGCCCTGGCGGAACAGATCCGGGAGATCAACAAATTCAGCAACAACCTGATGGCAAGAACCCTGTTTCTGGATTTGAGCTGGACTGAGGGCATGGCGCATGCCAGTGCTGAGGCCAGTTGGCGCGTGGTTCGCGATGTTCTGGCGCGTGAAGGGCTGCAGTTTTCTGAAATGGTCATGGAGAATGGTTCGGGGTTATCACGCCGTGCACGGATTACGGCCGGGCACCTCAGCCAGATGCTGGTCAGGGCCGCGCAAGGCCCTTACCAGGCCGAATTCATCGCGTCCCTGGGGTTGCTTGGCATGGACGGTACGGTGGAGAAAAGGCTGCCCGGCGAAGGGCTGGAGGGCCGCTTTCACCTCAAAACCGGAAGCCTGGAGGGGGTCAGTGGTTTGGCGGGTTATGGGTTGACCCGCTCGGGACGCCTGATGGCATTCGTGATCCTGATCAATCATGCCCAGGCTGCGGATGCCAGGTCTGCCCAGGATGCAT
>JAJZHC010000063.1 GCA_021804705.1 Pseudomonadota bacterium | reverse complement strand
CGCTCAACGAAATCAAGGAAGTGCTGGCCTCCAAGAGCTTGACCCTCGGGATGAAGCTGGAAAACTGGCCCCCTGTCGGCCTGACCGACCGCCGTTAAACGCGTTCGAATCGAACCTTAAGGATAATTCATCATGCGTCACCGTCTTAGCAATCGCAAGTTGAACCGCACCACCAGCCATCGGCTGGCCATGCTGCGCAACATGACCAATTCACTGTTGCGGCATGAAGTGATCCGCACCACCCTGCCCAAGGCCAAGGAGCTGCGTCGTGTTGCAGAACCCCTGATTACGCTGGGCAAGGCACCTTCGCTGGCCAATCGCCGCCTGGCGTTCAGCCGGCTGCGTGATCGCGACATGGTCACCAAGCTGTTCAACGAACTCGGTCCGCGCTACCAGACCCGCAATGGGGGCTATTTGCGCATTCTCAAGTTTGGCTTCCGCCAGGGCGACAACGCGCCCATGGCGCTGGTGGAATTGCTGGATCGTCCCGCAGGGACGGCCGATGCTGAAGGTGCGCCGGAGGCATAAGCTCCGTCCTGTCACCCAGGCCATCACCAAAAACCGCCGGAATTTCCGGCGGTTTTTTTTTACCCATGAAGCGCACCCATGCAGTGCACAAGGCACCCATTTGCGGCATGGCAACCGCCCTGAAAAACAGTAGGTACAAGTAACGCATTGATATTGCATCAATTTAAATAAATTTTTAAAACAGGTCTGATTCTTGCTGGGAGTGGGGTACTCGGCACGAAAATGGAACACCGATTCCAGGCTGCCGAGGTACCTTTGGGAGATCGGGTCATGAAAAAAATGAAACTGGCGGTAATTGGCAATGGTATGGCGGGGATCAGAACCCTGGAAGAATTGCTCAAGCTGGCTCCGGAGCTGTACGACATCACGGTGTTTGGCGCTGAGCCCTACCCCAACTACAACCGCATCCTGCTCTCGCCGGTGCTGGCAGGAGAACAGACCGTGGATGAAATCATCCTCAACGGCCTGGACTGGTATGCAGAGAATGGCATTCGCCTGCATCTGGGCAAGACCGTCAGCCGCATCGATCGCGTCAAACGCCAGGTCATCACGACAGATGGCATCGTGCAGGAGTATGACCGTCTTCTGATTGCCACGGGTTCATCGCCCTTCATTCTGCCCATTCCCGGCAAAGACCTTCCTGGGGTGATCACCTATCGCGACATTCACGACACGGAATGCATGATCGAAGCGGCAAAAAATTACCGCAATGCGGTGGTCATCGGCGGTGGTTTGCTGGGGCTGGAAGCCGCAAACGGATTGAAGCTGCGTGGTATGGACGTGACCGTCATCCATCTGGCGGCGTGGTTGCTGGAGCGGCAGCTGGACCCCGTGGCTGCGGGATTGCTGCAGCAATCCCTGGAGGCCAAGGGGTTGCAGTTCAGGCTGGGCGCGCAGACCAGCGAACTTCTAGCCAACGATGCGGGCACGCGCGTCAGTGCGGTGCGTTGCCAGGATGGCAGCGAGACCCCCGCAGACCTTGTGGTCATGGCTGCCGGAATACGCCCCAACACAAGCCTTGCAGAGGCTGCAGGACTGGCCTGTCAGCGCGGCATTCTGGTCAACGATACGCTCCAGACCTATGACCCGCGCATCTACGCCGTAGGGGAATGCGTCAGCCATCGCGGCATGGCCTACGGACTTGTGGCGCCGCTTTTCGAACAGGCCAAGGTGTGCGCCAACCACCTGGCCTTCATGGGTATTGGACGCTATACCGGATCGGTGACTTCGACCAAGTTGAAGGTGACGGGCGTGGATCTCTTCTCCGCCGGAGCGTTCATGGGGGGGGAGGGCATGGAAGAAATCACCCTGTCCGATCCGGTGGGTGGGGTGTACAAAAAACTGGTATTGAAGGACGACCATCTGGTGGGCGCCTGCCTGTATGGCGATACCGCAGACGGCACCTGGTATTTCAAGTTGCTGCGCGAAGGCAGGAAAATTGCCGAGCTGCGCGATACCCTGATGTTCGGCGAAAGCAACATCGGCGACGTGGGGCATGAAGGCCACAACAAAGCCATGGCCATGGCGGATACAGACGAGGTGTGTGGCTGCAATGGCATCAGCAAAGGCACCATCGTCAAAGCCATTCAGGAGCAGGGCCTGTTCACCCTGGAGGACGTACGCAAGTGCACCAAAGCCAGTGGGTCTTGCGGCTCGTGCACCGGACTGGTGGAGCAGATCCTGATGAATGTTCTTGGGACCGACTACTCCGACACGCCGACAAAAAAAGCCCTGTGCGGTTGCACGGACCACTCTCATGACGAAGTACGGAAATCCATTCGAGAGCACCACCTGCTGTCGCAACAGGACGTGCGCCAATTCATGGAATGGCGCACACCCAACGGATGCGCAAGCTGCAGGCCGGCACTCAACTATTACCTGATTTCCACCTGGCCCCACGAGGCAGCCGACGATCCGCAATCGCGGTTCATTAATGAGCGTGCCCACGCCAATATCCAGAAGGATGGCTCTTACTCCGTGGTGCCGCGCATGTGGGGCGGGCTCACCAATCCGGCAGAATTGCGTCGCATTGCCGATGTGGCGGAGAAGTTCAACGTGCCCACCGTCAAGATCACCGGCGGACAACGCATTGACTTGCTGGGGATTCGCAAGGAAGACCTGCCTGCCGTATGGAAGGATCTCGACATGCCCTCCGGCCATGCCTATGGCAAATCCATCCGCACGGTCAAAACGTGCGTCGGTGACGAGCATTGCCGGTTCGGCACGCAGTCGTCCATGAAGATGGGCGTCGACCTGGAAAAAATGCTGTTCGGCATGTATTCGCCGCATAAGGTCAAGCTGGCAGTGTCGGGTTGCCCACGCAATTGCGCGGAGGCGGGCATCAAGGACGTGGGTGTGATTGGCGTGGATTCGGGCTGGGAAATTTACGTGGCCGGTAATGGTGGCATCAAGACCGAAGTGGCCCAGTATCTGTGCAAGGTCAGAACGGACGATGAAGTGAAGGAGTACTCCGGGGCGTTTCTGCAACTGTACCGCGAGGAGGGTTGGTATCTGGAGCGCACGGTGCACTATGTGTCGCGCGTGGGCATGGAGGTGATTCGCCAGCGCATCGTCAACGATGCCGAGGGGCGGCGCGCCCTGTTTGAACGGCTGCTGTTTGCCTTGCGGGGCGCACCTGATCCCTGGAAGGCACAGGAAGCGGCCGGGGTGGACTGGAAACAGTTTCAGTCGGTGCGGCTTGCCACGAGTGCAGAAGGAGCCCTGTCATGAGCCTCGTGGAAACCCGGGAAACATGGATTGCCGTTCTGGCGCTGGAGGATATTCCCATGCCGGGGGCGCGCGTGCTGGAAGGTGCAGCCATTGGCCCCGTTGCGATATTCCGTACGGAAGATCAAAGCGTGTTTGCTCTGCGCGATCGCTGTCCCCACAAGGGTGGGCCGCTGTCCCAGGGCATCGTACACGGCCATCGCGTCACGTGCCCCCTGCATGGATGGAACATCGCACTCGATAGCGGAGAAGCCGTGGCGCCGGATGTCGGCTGTGCGAAACAGCTGTCGGTCATGGTGGAAAATGGGCAGGTGTACCTCAGCAAGGCGGAACTCGCAGGTGTGCCATGAATGGCGCAACGCAAATCACGCGCAGCACCTGCTGCTATTGCGGTGTGGGCTGCGGAATGCTGATCGAGTCTGCACCCGATGTTGCAGGGGTGCAACGCATCACGGGCGTGCGAGGCGACCCCGAGCACCCGGCTAATTTCGGGCGTCTGTGCAGCAAAGGCGCCACGCTCCACCTGACGGCACAGCCCCACGTGTACGAGCAGGTTCGCGCAAGCCACCCCGAGATGCGCAATGAGCGTTCATCTGCACGTCGTGTCGTGGAATGGGATACCGCACTGGACGCCGTGGCGCAGCGCTTTGCGCAAATCATTCGCCGTGATGGCCCTGATGCCGTCGGAATATACGTGTCCGGACAGCTCCTGACGGAAGACTATTATGTGTTCAACAAGCTCGCCAAGGGCCTGATCGGAACAAACAACATCGACACCAATTCGCGCCTGTGCATGTCCAGTGCCGTTGCCGGGTACAAGCAGACGCTGGGGGCTGATGCACCGCCCTGTAGTTACGAGGATATCGAGCACGCCAGGGTCATTTTCATTTCCGGGTCAAATACGGCTTATGCGCATCCCGTGTTGTTTCGACGCATCGAAGCTGCGCGCGCCATGAATCCGGAGATGAAGTTGATCGTGGTGGATCCGCGCTGGACGGATACCGCCCAAAGCGCCGACCTGTTCCTGAGAATCGCGCCAGGAACGGATGTGGCGTTGCATCACGGCATGCTGCACGTCATGTTATGGGAAGGCTGGGTTGATCGGCGCTACATTGACGCGCATACCGAAGGATTCGAGGCGTTGAGAAACAGGGTGGCCGAATTCACGCCACGCGCTGTCGCGCAGTGCTGCGGCATCCGCGAAGAAGATCTGCGCGAGGCGGCACGATTGTTTGCGCAATCGGAAGCCACGCTGTCGCTGTATTGCCAGGGGCTCAATCAATCCACCTCGGGTTCGGCAAATAATGCCACGCTCATCAACCTGCATCTGGCCACTGCGCAGATTGGAAAGCCCGGTGCCGGTCCCTTCTCCCTGACGGGGCAACCCAACGCCATGGGGGGGCGCGAGGTAGGCGGAATGGCCAACCTGCTGTCGGCGCACCGCAACCTCGCCGATCCCCGACATCGGGCTGAAGTGGCAGAACTGTGGGATGTGACATCGGTTCCGGAGCAGCCTGGCTTGACGGCCGTTCCCCTTTTCGAAGCCTTGCGTGGTGGCACGCTCAAGGCCATCTGGATTGTCTGCACCAATCCCGCGCAATCCATGCCAAACCAGGGAGCCGTGCATGAGGCCCTGACGCGCGCGGAATTCGTGGTGGTGCAGGAAGCCTATCGCAATACGGCCACCGTGCCGTTTGCGGATGTCTTGTTGCCAGCCACCACCTGGGCAGAAAAGGAAGGCACCGTCACCAATTCGGAACGCCGCATCAGCCGGGTACTGCCTGCAGTAGCCCCCTTCGGTCAGGCGCGCCATGACTGGGCGATTGCCGTAGCGGTAGGGCAACGCATGGAAAAGCTGCTGGAACATGCCACACGATCGGGAAACTCATTGTTTCCCTATGACAGCCCGGAGTCCATCTGGCTGGAACATCGGGCCAGCACGGCCGGGCGCGACCTGGACATCACCGGTTTGTCCTATGGCTTTCTTGAAACGCACGGACCGCAACAGTGGCCCATGCCGTCAGGCGCCATGTCTGGAAAGGCAAGGCTCTACGAGGATGGTGTGTTTGCCACAGCCAACGGGCGTGCAAGATTTGTGGCAGCGCCATTTCGCGCCGTTGCCGAGCCTGCAGATGCGCGCTATCCCTTTACGCTGACGACAGGGCGGCTGCGCGACCAGTGGCACGGCATGAGCCGTACCGGCACTTTGGCGCGGCTCTATGCGCATGCCCCCGAACCTGTGGTGCAAATTTCCCCAACGGACTGCGCGCGCATGAACCTGCAGGCAGGAGATCTGGTTCATCTCACCAGTCGTCGCGGCAGTCAGGTATTACCACTGCAACCTTCGGAAGAAGTGGCGCCCATGCAGGCCTTTGTAGCCATGCACTGGGGTGAAGAGTCGGTAGCCGGACAGGCCGGTGGTGCGCCAGGGTTTGGCGTCAACACCCTGACATTGCCTGCCATTGATGCTGATTCCGGGCAACCCGAGCTCAAGCATGCCGCCATCAAGATCATCAAGGCAGAGCTGCCATGGCGCCTGACAGCTTTTGCCTGGCTGCCGGAGCACACGGCGCTGACTGTCCGGATGTCGTTGCGTGCGCATATGAGTGGCTTCGCTTTCGGCAGCTGTGTGTTGTTTGGTCATGAAACGCAGGGCCATGAGGCGCCAGTAGGCGTGTTGTTGAGGATTGCCGATTACGATGCGGCACCGGAGGCCACGCGCAACGCCATCGAGGCGGTGCTGGGACTGCATGCCGGAGAACCCGGGGTATTGCGTTATCAGGACAGGCGTCGCGGCATCAGCCGCTTGATTCGTATCGGCCTGACCGGCGCGCTGCACGGAAAACTGGCGGCCGTACTCGTGTCCGGCGAAACAGCCCAGGTGGCTGCGGCCTCCTGGTTGCAGGATTACCTCGAGAGCGGCACTTCCGTGGAAGGTCTTGGGCGCGCGCTGCTGACCCCTGGAAAAGCCCCGCCGGGAAAACCCGTGGCGCGTGGAAAAGTGGTTTGCAACTGCTTCAATGTTTCCGAGCAAGTCATTGTCACGGCATTGCAGGGAGCGGTGGCAGAAACTGCGGCGCAACGACTGCTGACTTTGCAGGAGACGCTTCAGTGCGGCACGAACTGCGGGTCCTGCCTGCCCGAATTGAAGCGCCTTGTGTCAAGGCAGTCGCAACCGGCACAACACATTTTGTAGAACGTACGACGCACATCAGGAGCCGATCATGGATCGAAAATCTTTCTTGCAATCTGGACATACGCCTTCGCTCATTGCAGCGTTTCTCTACTTCGATCTGGCATTCATGGTCTGGGTCATTCTGGGTCCGTTGGGTGTGCAGGTCTCCAGGGATCTCAATCTCGATCATGTCCAGAAGGGATTGATGGTGGCGACACCGGTGTTGTCGGGCGCGGCCCTGCGACTGGTGTTGGGAATCATGGTGGATCACCTCAATGCGCGCATCACCGGCATCATCGGTCAGGTCGTCGTGATCATCGCCCTGTTCGTGGCCTGGTGGTGGGGCATCCACAGCTATGAACAGGTCCTGGTACTGGGGCTGTTTCTTGGCGTGGCCGGCGCTTCCTTTGCCGTAGCCTTGCCATTGGCCTCGCGCTGGTACCCGCCAGAACATCAGGGCAAGGCGCTGGGCATTGCCGGGGCAGGAAATTCGGGAACCGTCTTTGCGGCGCTTTTCGCACCTTCACTGGCGACCGCTTTTGGCTGGAGCAATGTGTTCGGACTGGCGCTGATCCCACTCAGCCTGGTGCTGCTGGCCTATGTGATCATGGCCAGGGATGCGCCCAATGCGCCGCCACCCAAGCGCCTGTCGGAATACCTGCTGGTGTTGAAGGACAAGGATGCCTGGTGGTTCATGTTCTTCTATTCGGTCACTTTTGGCGGCTTTGTGGGGCTGGCTTCGTCGCTCACGATCTACTTCAACACGCAGTACGGCCTGGAACCCAGAACCGCCGGTTTCTTTACCGCGGCATGCGTCTTCGCCGGATCTCTGGTGCGTCCCATGGGCGGAGCCCTGGCGGACCGCTTCGGCGGCATCCGGTTGCTCAGCGTGGTTTATCTGGTGGCCGCGGGCGCACTGTCCGTCGTGGGAGTGGGCCTGCCGCAATCCTGGATGGCATTGGCAGGATTTGTATTGGCCATGCTTTCGCTCGGAATGGGCAACGGTGCCGTGTTTCAATTGGTACCACAACGATTTCGCAGGGAAATTGGGGTCATGACGGGGCTGGTGGGGATGGCCGGTGGCGTGGG
>JAJZHC010000062.1 GCA_021804705.1 Pseudomonadota bacterium | reverse complement strand
CGGCTGGGGGTCATGGGCGACTGGGACAACCCCTATCTCACCATGAACTTCCAGACCGAAGCGGATATCGTGCGCGCCCTGGGCGGCATCTGGAAACGCGGCTATCTGGTACAGGGGCAAAAGCCGGTCAACTGGTGCCTGGACTGTGGTTCGGCGCTGGCCGAGGCGGAAGTGGAGTATGAAGACCGCCAGTCCATTGCCATCGACGTCGCCTTTCCCGTCAGCGATCGCCCTGCCCTGGAAAAGGCGTTTGGAACCTCGCTGGGAGAGCGTCCTGCCTTTGCCGTGATCTGGACCACGACGCCCTGGACCCTGCCCGGCAACCGCGCCGTCAGCGTCCACCCCGACCTGGAATATGTCCTGGTGGACACCGAGCAGGGGCTGCTGATCCTGCTCAAAGACCTCATGGCAACAAGCCTGGCCCGCTATGGTCTGCATGCCCTGGCGGTACTGGGCACCGTACCGGGGCGCCAGCTGGAGCATCTCCAGTTGCAGCACCCGCTGCTGGAACGCCCCTCACCCATCATCTGCGGTGAGCATGTCACCGTGGAAGCCGGGACCGGGTTGGTGCATACGGCGCCAGCGCACGGCGTGGAGGACTACGCCGTGGGTTTGCATTACCACCTCGTGGTGGACAACCCCGTGGGTGACGACGGCGTCTTCATGGCCTCCGTGCCGCTGGTGGGCGGTTTGGGTGTGTGGGCGGCCAATCCCGTCATCATCGATGCACTGAAAGCGCGCCACCTGCTCCTGAATGCTGCTCCTTTGACGCACAGTTACCCCCACTGCTGGCGCCACAAATCTCCCATCATTTTCAGGGCAACGCCACAATGGTTCATCACCATGGACCCGGTGCCCGGACAAGACCTTTCGCTGCGGGAGACGGCCCGCAACGCCGTTGCGCAGACGCGCTTCTATCCTGCCTGGGGACGGGCGCGACTGCTGGCCATGATTGAAAACCGTCCCGACTGGTGCGTGTCCCGACAGCGCTCCTGGGGAGTACCCATTCCGTTTTTCGTTCATCGCACCACTGGCGCGCTTCATCCCCGAACCGAAACCCTGCTCGAGCAGGTGGCACAGCGCATCGAAAAAGAGGGCGTCGAAGCGTGGTTTACCCTGGATGCCACTGAATTGCTGGGCGAGGAAGCCACCCAGTACCGCAAACTGAACGACACCCTGGATGTATGGTTTGACTCGGGCACGACCCATGCCTCGGTGGTGCGCCGACGCCCCGAACTGCAGTACCCCGCCGACCTTTACCTGGAAGGCTCGGACCAGCACCGGGGCTGGTTTCAGTCCTCCCTGCTCACCGGTTGCGCCCTGGACGGCCGAGCCCCCTACGAGGCCCTGTTGACCCACGGTTTCGTGGTCGATGGTCAGGGACGCAAGATGAGCAAGTCCCTGGGCAACGTGGTCCTCCCCCAGAAAGTCATGGACACCCTGGGCGCCGACAACCTGCGGCTCTGGGTAGCCAGCACGGATTACTCGGGCGAGCTCAATCTGTCCGATGAAATCCTGAAACGCGTGGTGGAAGCCTACCGCCGCATTCGCAATACGCTGCGCTTTCTGCTGGCCAACCTGGCTGACTTCGACCCCGCCCGTGATACGCTGGACCCCGGGCAATGGCTGGACATCGACCGCTACGCCGTAGCCCTGACGCGCCAGTTTCAGCAGCAGGCCCTGCAGGACTACGACCAGTACGAATTTCATCTGGTGGCCCAACGCCTGCAGACCTTTTGCTCTGAAGACCTGGGGGGGTTCTATCTCGACATCCTGAAGGACCGGCTGTATACCACTGCTGCACAGTCGCAGGTACGCCGCGCCGCGCAAAATGCGCTGTGGCACATCACCCAATGCCTCGTCCGCTTGATGGCCCCCATCCTGACGTTTACCGCCGAAGAAGTCTGGGCCACGCTTCAGGGATCAACCCCCGATGTGGCGCCCTCGATCTTTCTGGAAACCTGGCATGTTCTGCCCGAGATTTCTGGCGAGGCGGCCCGCGTCTCCTCCTGGAATGATTTGCGATTGCTGCGCAGCCAGGTGCAGAAGCGGCTGGAGGAGCTGCGTGCTGCGGGCGCGCTGGGGTCCTCCCTGGCGGGCGAAGTAACCCTCTACGCCACAGGCAACACATTGACATGGTTGCGCCAGTTTGGCGATGACCTGCGTTTTGTGTTCATCACTTCCAAAGCCGCGGTCCTGGATGGCGCAACGGCTGCCATGCCGGTCGAGGGCCAGCGCTTGAACCTGGCACTCACGGATGCGACGGCCTCCGGTGACATCGGGCTTTACGTGGAAGCCACCCAGCATGTCAAATGCGAACGCTGCTGGCACTACCGCGAAGACGTCAACCTGCACCCCGGGTTTCCCGGCTTGTGCGGGCGATGTGTCAGCAACCTCTCGGGTCCGGGCGAAGCACGCCATCATGCGTAGCCTGGCAAGGTGGTTGGGATTGGCGCTGGTGGTGACGTTGGCCGACCAGGCCAGCAAACGCTGGATCACCGCGTGGATGGGGTCAGACCCCATTCGCCGCGTCAACGATTACTTTGACCTGGTCCTTGCCCATAACCAGGGGGCAGCCTTCAGCCTGCTGGCCGATGCCAGTGGCTGGCAGCGCTATTTTTTCAGCGGCATCGCCGTGGCGGCCCTGCTGTTTATTGGTATCCTGATCGTGCGCCATGCAAACAATCGCCGTTTTTGCCTTGGGTTGAGTCTGATCATGGGCGGCGCGCTGGGCAATCTGGTGGACCGTGTCCTGTTGGGAACCGTCACCGACTTCGTGCAATGGCATGTGGGCCAGCATTATTGGCCTGCATTCAACCTCGCAGATTCGGCCATCACCCTCGGTGTAGCCGTCCTGCTGTGGGACAGTTTGAAGACTGGCAAATGACCGACTGGAACAAATTCATCCAGGCCAAAATCGCCGTGACCCGCAGGGAGATGAAACCCGGGCGCATCCATGCCAATGTCCGCATTCCCCAGGGTCAGACCGAGGTGCGTGATTTCCCCATTCTGGATCTCGGCATTCAACCGCACATCCCCCTGGCGCAATGGCGGCTTCGCGTCTTCGGGCTGGTACAGCAGGACATGGACCTGGATTGGGCAGCCTACCAGGCACTGCCACAAACCACTTCGATTTCCGATTTCCATTGCGTCACCCGCTGGTCCCAGCTGGATATGGAATGGCGTGGTGTTCTGGCGCGCGACCTCCTCGCCCTGGCAAGACCGCAGGATACGGCCCGGTTTGCCACGCTGCATGGCTACGATGGCTACACCACAAACCTGCCTCTGATGGCTTTGCTGGATGACGACGTCATCATTGCGCACAGCTGGTCGGGGCAGCCCATTGCCCGCAACCATGGCGGACCGGTGCGCATCATCGTCCCCAAACGATATGCCTGGAAAGGGGCCAAGTGGCTCAAGGCCATTGAACTGCACGAGCGTGACCGACCCGGTTTTTGGGAGGTGCGCGGATACCACAACGAGGGCGACCCCTGGAAAGAAGAGCGGTTTGGTTGGCCCGGCGACCCGGAGGACGGACCGTAATGCTGCAGCGCCCCCCCATTCCCGTTGTACTGGCCAACCCCCGTGGCTTCTGTGCTGGCGTGGACCGCGCCATCGAGATCGTGGAGCGCGCCCTGGAGCGCTTTGGCGCCCCCATCTATGTGCGCCATGAGGTCGTTCATAACCGCTTCGTGGTGGACAACCTGAAGAGCAAGGGCGCCATCTTCATCGAGCATCTGGATGAAGTGCCCACGGGTGCCACCGTCATTTTCAGCGCTCATGGCGTTTCCCTGGCGGTACGCGCCGAAGCTGATGCGCGCGGGCTACATGTGTTCGACGCCACCTGCCCGCTGGTCACCAAGGTCCACACCGAAGTGGCCCGCCTGCACGCTGCCGGGCGTGAAATCGTCATGATTGGACACCGCGGCCACCCTGAAGTGGAAGGCACGCTGGGCCAGGCACGCGACCATATCTATCTGGTCGAAACCGTGGAAGATGTGGCGAGCCTTGTCATTGAACAACCGGACCAGTTGTCCTATGTCACGCAGACCACCCTCTCGGTAGACGACGCCCAACGCGTCATCCAGGCGCTGCGTCAGCGTTTTCCAGCGATTCAGGGACCACGCAAGGACGATATCTGCTATGCCACGCAAAACCGTCAGGATGCGGTCAAGGCCCTGTCTACCCAGGCCGATCTTGTCATTGTGGTAGGTTCGCCCACCAGTTCCAACTCCAACCGCTTGCGCGAGGTGGCCGCACATCGCGGCATTGATGCCTACATGGTGGATCGCGCCGCCGATCTGCAACCGCAATGGCTGGCTGGAAAAACCCGGATTGGCGTCACAGCAGGGGCCTCTGCACCCGAAGTGCTCGTGACCGAAGTGGTTGAACGCCTCCGGGCATTGGGGGCAGGCGACGTTGAGGAGCTGGAAGGCACCCCGGAGAGCGTGGTCTTTCCCTTGCCCCGGGCGCTGGGGTAATTGAAATTCTGATCCAATCCGGGCTATATTGGGGCCATGATGCTGCTATCCTCTGAATTTGAGCCCTCGTCCATGGAAACCCTGACCCCGGATCGCTCCCATGTTGCCGAATTGCTGCGGCAGCACGACATCATTCCAACGCACCAGCGGCTGGTCATCGCCAAGACCCTTTTTTCGCGCCGACAACACCTCTCGGCCGAACAACTGCTGGCCGCGGTCAATCAAAACCACGCTGAAGTCTCCAAGGCAACAATTTATAACACTTTGAATTTATTCGAAAAAAAGGGGCTGGTCCGGGAAGTGATCATTGACCCCGAGCGCGTGTTTTACGACACCCACACCTCCCCACATCACCATTTTTTCGATGTGGACACCGGCACGCTGATGGATATCGAATCTGACACACTCTGCGTGGAGGGG
Organism: Pseudomonadota bacterium; assembly: GCA_021804705.1. Classification (GTDB taxonomy): domain Bacteria; phylum Pseudomonadota; class Gammaproteobacteria; order Burkholderiales; family Ferrovaceae; genus JAJZRV01. Next base: position 2,658 of record JAJZHC010000062.1, on the reverse strand, counting down.
CTGCCCGAACTCCCGCCCGGGATGGTTCAGGAGGGCGTCGACATCGTTGTCCGCATTCGACGCCAGTAACGCCAAACCCGGATTCATGCACGCACCTGTCCTCCTGATTGGCGGCAGCGGTTTTGTTGGCCGCGCCATCACGGCACGGTTGGTGGCGCAGGGATATCCGCTCATCATTCCCACACGCCGCCTGACTGGTCAGGAACAGGGCCCGCCCATACGATGGCGGGAAGGCTCCGTCCATGAGCCCCGGTTTCTGGAAGCCCTGCTCCTCGAAACCGGCGCTTCAGGAACGGTCATCAATCTGGTGGGGGTGCTTCATGACAAGCCGGGCAATCCCTATGGCCCCCAGTTCAAGGCGGCGCACGTCACCCTGGTGGCACAGATCATTCAATCCATGCAAATGCTGGGGACACGCCGGCTTCTGCACATGAGCGCATTGGGTGCGGATTGCGCCGGGCTCTCCATGTACCAACGCAGCAAGGGGGAAGGAGAGCGGCTTGTCCGGACCAGCTCCCTCGACTGGACCATTTTTCGACCCTCCGTCATCTTTGGTGCACAGGATAATTTCATCAACCTGTTTTCAAAACTGGCCCGTCGCTTTCCCTTCCTGCCGCTGGCCCGGGCCGATGGCCGATTCCAGCCTGTCAGTGTGGACAACGTGGCCGAAGCCATGGTGCGTGCGCTCGCCCTGCCGCAAACCCTGCGCCAGAGCTACGATCTTGTCGGCCCCGAAGTTCTGACGCTGGCCCAACTGGTCCGCTTTGCAGCGAGACGCGCCGGACATGACCGCCCCATCGTGCCCCTGCCCGCCTGGCTGGGAAGCCTGCAAGCGCTGCTCTTTGAGCACCTGCCCGGCCCCTTGCTGATGTCGCGCGACAACCTGGACTCCATGCGTGTGGACAACGTCCTGCCTGAAGGTGCACCCCAGGTGCTCGACACCGTTTTTGGCATTCGCCCTGAACCCCTGGAGAGCCTGTTGAAATGAACAGCACCTCCTCCCTTGCACGCATTGCACTCGTCACCGGGGCAGGCAAACGACTGGGCAGCAGCATGGCACTGGCGCTGGCCCAGGCGGGCTGGGACGTGGTGGTTCACTACCATCGCTCGGAGCGCGAGGCCGAGGCCACGGTTGCCCGGATCCGTCAGATGGGGCGTGCCGCGCTGGCGCTCTGTGCCGATCTTGCTTCCCCCGCCGAAACGGAAGCCCTGATTGCCACCTGTATCGCGCGTTTCGGACGGCCGCATTGCCTCGTCAACAACGCCTCGCTTTTTGAGTTTGACGATGGCCACTCCTTTCGCGCCGAGGCGCTGGAACGCCACATGGCCATCAATCTGAGTGCACCCCTGGCGCTATCGCGCCATCTGTACGAGGCGTATGCAGAGGAGGACAGCCCTTCTTCGCAACACCAGGTTCCGGGCGTCATCATCAACCTTCTGGACCAAAAGCTCATCAACCTCAATCCCGATTTCCTGTCCTATACGCTCTCCAAAGCCGCCCTGGAAACTGCCACCCGCATACTGGCGCAGTGCTATGCCCCACGCCTGCGCGTCGTGGGCCTTGCCCCCGGAATCAGCCTGCCCTCGGGGTCGCAAACCGAAGCTGAATTCGCGGAGGCCCATCACCATACCCCGCTGGGCCACGCCTCCTTTCCTGAGGATATCGCCCAAGCGGCCGTTTATCTCGCCTCCGCCCACGCCGTGACCGGCACCACGCTGTATGTGGATGGCGGCCAGCATTTGCAGCCCTCTCCCAGGGATATCATCTTCAAGTCCTGACGAAGCAGGCTCATTCCGGTATAATTCCGGCTCCCCGGGGCTGATGTAGCTCAGTTGGTAGAGCAACTGATTCGTAATCAGTAGGTCGGAGGTTCGACTCCTCTCATCAGCACCATTTCGTTTTTCCTGTAAAGTTTTCCCTCAACTTGCCGACAACCTTCAGGTTACGGGCAAAAGGATGAGGTGAAGACGTGCTGGCAGCAGAAAAACGAAGCCTGGAAGGTTGGGCCGCCTTTCTCGGTCATGCCGATATTCCCGTGCTGGCCCGAACCGGCCAGGATCTGGCCGAATTGCGCAAGGATGAAGAGCTTCTCAGCGCCCGCAACGTCGCCCGCGTCGTTTTGCGCGATCCCCTGATGACGGTCAAACTGCTGTACTACCTGCAGCGACACCGGCACAAGCGGCAAAGCGCCGAGGTCATCCAGGTGGAACAGGCCGTCCTCATGCTGGGCATGGACCCCTTCTACAACAACGTTCATCCCGAACCCACCGTCGAGGCCCTGCTGCAAGGGCATCCTGAGTCCCTGGAAAGCCTGAAACGCGTCATTCAGAGGGCTCAGCGGGCCGCCAATTACGCCATCGAGTGGGCTATCCGCCTTAATGACATGCACTTTGACGAGGTGTACATTGCAGCCTTGTTGCACGATCTTGCTGAATTGCTGCTGTGGTGCTTCGCGCCTCAGGACATGCTTCTGATCCACGACGCGCAGCAAAACGATAAATCATTGCGCAGCCGCACCGCGCAGGAAATGGTTCTGGGCTTTCCCATTTCAGAGTTGCAACTGCAGCTCACCCAGGAATGGGCCCTGCCCACGCTCCTGTCTTCCCTGATGGATGATGCCCAGGCACAGCAGGTCAGGGTGCGTAATGTGATTCTGG
>JAJZHC010000061.1 GCA_021804705.1 Pseudomonadota bacterium | reverse complement strand
CCACCCTAACCAGTTGCACGGCAATGCGATCACCCAGACGATAGCGTTGCCCGGTGCGTTCGCCCAGCAATTGATGGCGGGTCGCGTCGAACTGAAAATAATCGCTGCCCAGCTCGGAGATGTGCACCAATCCTTCAACATAAACCTCATCCAAAGCCACAAACAACCCAAAGCCCGTCACAGAACTGACTGTTCCGTTGAACACATTGCCTACCTTGTCTTTCATGAAGAAGCATTTGAGCCAGGCCTCCACGTCACGCGTGGCTTCGTCGGCGCGGCGCTCGGTCATGGAACAGTGCACACCGATGGCCTTCCAGTCGCCCGGTGCATAGGTTTCCTGGGCCAATACGGCACGAATGGAGCGATGTACCAGCAAATCAGGATAGCGCCGGATGGGTGAAGTAAAGTGCGCGTAGGCAGCATAAGCCAACCCAAAGTGCCCCACGTTCTCTGGGCTGTATTGGGCTTGTTGCAAGGAGCGCAGCAACACCGTCTCTAGCAGGCGCTGGTCTGGGCGACCCTGGATTTTGTGAATCAACTTGGCGTAGTCCGCAGCCCGTGGTTCTTCGCCGCCTGACAACTGCAATCCCAACTCGCCCAGAAACTCCCGCACAATCTCCAGGCGCTCAGGAGCAGGCGCAGGGTGGATGCGATAGAGTGTGGCATGGTTGTGCTCTTGCAGGAAATGAGCAGCGCTCACGTTGGCCGCCAACATACATTCTTCGATCAGACGATGGGCATCATTGCGCTCCACTGGCAGAATGGTTTCGATCTTGCCACGGTCGTCAAACACCATGCGGGTTTCGTCACTAGCAAAATCGATGGCTCCGCGGGCTGCACGCGCTTTCAAAAAGACGCGGAACAGGGCTTCAAGCTGCTGCAGGTGGGGCACAATCGGGCGACGCGAGCTGTCAGCGCGCTCAGGATGCTCGAGGATAGCGGCCACTTCCGTGTAGGTCAGGCGCGCATGGGAATGCATCACAGCAGGGTAGAACTTGTATTTCCGGATTTCTCCCTGTTCCGATATGTGCATGTCGCAGACCATGCACAAGCGGTCCACTGCCGGATTGAGCGAGCAGAGCCCATTGCTCAATGCCTCAGGCAGCATGGGAATAACCCGGCGCGGAAAGTACACGCTGTTACCGCGTTCATAAGCCGTCTGGTCCAACGCGTCCTTGGGCCGGACATAGTGTGACACATCGGCAATCGCCACCACCAACCGGTGTCCTCCACCAGGCAGCGGTTCGGCATAAACCGCATCATCAAAATCTTTGGCCGTCTCGCCATCAATGGTCACTAGCGGCATCTGACGCAGGTCCTCGCGACCCTTGAGGTCTGACTTGCGCACTGCATCAGGCAGCTTGTCGGCCAACGCCTGGGCTGCCGGGGAAAATTCATGGGGCAGTTCATGCTTGCGCAGGGCGATCTCCACTTCCATGCCCGGATCGGCGTAATTTCCCACGATTTCCACGACCCTGGCGATGGGCTCAGCCTGACGACTGGGTTGCTTCATGAGCTCGACCATGACCACCTGTCCCGGTTTTGCCCCACCTTCCTGCCCTGGTGCCACCAGAATGTCCTGGCTGATGCGTTTGTTCTCGGCTACGGCAAACAGTACGCCCTGCTCCTGGAACAAGCGCGCCACGAGGCGCGTGTTGACGTGCTCCAGAATCTCTACAATTGACCCTTCAGGACGACCGCGCTGGTCCACACCGATGGTACGCACCATGACCCTGTCGCCATGCAACACCCGTTGCATTTCGCGAGCTCCAAGGAAAATGTCGCTACCTCCATCCTCGCGAATGGCAAAACCAAAGCCGTCAGGGTGACCCTCCACGCGCGCCTTGATGAGATCGAGTTTGGCGGGAAGACAGAGCGCATTTTTGCGATTGCGCATGACCTGGCCTTCGCGTTCCATGGCGCGCAGGCGACGTGAAAACAGTTCGCGCTCGCTAGCATTGATCGTCAGGAGGCGTTCCAGTTGTTCCACCGTGAGGGGTACGCCTTCACGCTCCAGCAACTGCAGAATGAATTCTCGGCTGGGTAAAGGTTCGGGATATTGGGCCTTTTCACGCTCCAGAAACGGGTCCTGAAGCCTTAAAGGTATTTTTTTGGTTGACAAAATAAGGAGATCCTTTAAAATTCTGAGATTCGAAGTTCTCGATTGTACTGATCACTGATCAGTTGGTCTTGTAAGTTTCGTGCCGAGATGGCGGAATTGGTAGACGCACCAGGTTCAGGTCCTGGCGGTGGCAACACTGTGGAGGTTCGAGTCCTCTTCTCGGCACCATCCTCGGCCCTAGTCGCGCAGTTAACTCCTACAGCAGGTTGCTAGTATCTCACTTACACCTGCCGCTTGCCATGACTATCAACAAGGATAGCCCATGTCACCATCCTTGCGGGTGGCGCCACAGGCGTTTTGCTGCCCTCAGTTTTCCAGATCAGATGTAGGTCATGCCGTGCTGTGCCAGTCCCACGAGACCGATATGGTCCTGATTGATCTGTGTGGTTGCAGCAAAAGAAAAATGATGGCGGCTGCAAAAAAACGCACGAAGCCCGAAGGCGTCGTGCGCGAGGAACGCGTCAATGCACGTCTATGAAGAGAAAGCTGGTATCAGCTAGAGGTGACGCTCAGGCGTCAAAAGGATGGCGCAATACGATGGTTTCACGGCGATCCGGTCCGGTGGACACCATGTCGACCGGAACACCGCATACCTCAGCCATACGCTCTAGGTAGCGTCTCGCATTGGCTGGCAACAGATCCATATGTTCCACGCCCACGGTACTGTCAGACCATCCTGGCATGTCTTCGTAAATGGGTACGCATTCTGCGATGGCTTCAGCACCCAAGGGGAGTATGTCAGTGACGGTACCGTTATGCCGATATCCCACGCAAATCCTGACGGTTTCGAGACCATCCATGACGTCGAGCTTGGTCACGCAAAGGCCTGACACGCCATTGATCTGGATGGCGCGCTTGAGCGCTGCTGCATCAAACCATCCCGTGCGACGGGGACGCCCGGTCACCGCACCGAACTCATGCCCACGAGTAGCCAGCTGCTTGCCCACCGCATCATCCAGTTCGGTGGGAAATGGTCCTGAACCCACGCGCGTCGTATAGGCCTTGGTGATGCCCAGGACATAATGCAACTGCTGGGGGCCCACCCCGCAACCCGCAGAGGCGGCGCCCGCTATGCAATTGCTGGAGGTGACGAAAGGATAGGTGCCGTGGTCAATATCGAGCAGCGTCCCCTGCGCGCCTTCAAATAACAGATTCTTGCCGTCCTGGTTGGCCTTGTAGAGCAAGCTGGAGACATCAGCCACCATGGGGCGAATGCGCTCGGCAAGCTGCAGTGTCTGATCGCGCGTAGCGGCAAAATCCACGGGGTCAGTCTTGAAATACTGAGTCAAGACGAAATTATGGTAATCCAGCACTTCCCGCAGCTTGTCTTCAAAGCGGGAAGCATAAAACAGATCCTGCAGGCGGATGGCCCTGCGTGCCACCTTGTCTTCGTAGGCGGGCCCGATGCCGCGCCCCGTGGTACCGATCTTGCCGTCTCCCTTGGAAAGTTCACGCGCGCGGTCGATGGCGATGTGGTACGGCAAGATCACAGGACACGCGTCGCTGATACGTAATCGCGCAGCCACCGACACGCCAGAGGATTCCAGCATGTCGATTTCCCTCATCAGGGCTTCAGGCGACAGCACCACGCCGTTGCCGATGAAGCATTCCACATGCTCCCTCAGAATGCCTGCGGGGATCAAGCTCAATACCGTTTTCTTGCCGCCAATGACGAGCGTGTGGCCTGCATTGTGGCCACCCTGAAAGCGCACCACGCCCGCTGCGTGGTCTGTCAACCAGTCCACTAGCTTGCCCTTGCCCTCGTCGCCCCATTGGGTTCCAACCACTACAACATTTCTTGCCATGAAGAGAAAGTCTCCAAAATTTCTGATTCGGTATAAGGAATGCCCCGGCTGAATGCTCAGGCTTCCGGTAGGGAAGGCAATAACTCGCGCAGATCCAGGCTGAACCCAGTGGCGGGCCTTGCGCGTCCGAATGCGCGTCCGATTTCGTCGTACCGGCCACCCCGCGCCACTGCGTCGGAATAACCCGCTGCATAGGCCGCAAATACGAGTCCACTGTGATAGTGGTAGCCGCGCAGTTCGGCCAGATCAAAGTTCATGGGCACGCGTCCCTCGAAATGGTCAGCGACAGTCTCCAGTTGTGCCAGTGCCGCCCGGATTTCAGGAGCATCCGGCAACTGGGCACGAGCCATGGCCAACACCTTGCGGTCGCCATTCAGTTCGGGCAGACAGCGCAGTGCAGCTGCCACAGGCGAGTGCAAGGCCCCGGCCAGCATTTGTAAAGCGGGGATATCCTTATTCTGCAGCGCTTCAAACCAGAGGGCTTCCGATTTTTCGTCAAGCTTTGCCAGGCCGGACAAACCACGGAACAGGCCCACATGCCCCACATCCAGCGTCACCTGGGGCAACCCCGCACGTTTCAGGGCCTCCAGCATCAGCTCCTGAATTTCGATGTCACCCACCAACCCTTCAAGACCATAGATTTCCGCCCCAAGCTGATAGGGTTCGCGCGACTGATTGAGGCCTTCTGGCCGCGTGTGCAGAATGCTTCCGGCGTAACACAGCCGGTTCACTCCCTGGTGATTCATGCCATGGGCGTCGATGCGTGCAGCTTGAAGCGTAATATCGGCACGTAACCCCAACTGACGCCCGGTAAGCTGGTCTACCAGTCTAAAAGTCAGAAGATCCATATCGCGACCCGTACCCGTTTGCAGGGACTCCACATATTCCAGAAGCGGGGGCATGATCAGTTGAAACCCACGTTCGCGGAACAGGTCGAGCAACTGCCGGCGAGCCATTTCAACTCGCCAGGCGTCTGGAGGAAGCAGATCATCAATGTATTCTGGCAGCAACCAGCGATAGGTCATCGTGTCACCTGCAGCAGAATGACGCCAACGAGAATGGCGCCTAATCCCAGAAAACGGATTTGACCATCGCTGAACTGACCAATCCGTGTGATGGTCTCACGCCAGCGGGCAGGCGCAACGAATGGCATCAATCCTTCCAGAACGAGCACCAACGCCAGGGCGGTTAACAAAGACTGCATGGAAAGACTCACTTTTTACCAGAGGCGCCCGGCGTATTCTTGAAATACCTAAAAAACTCGGAAGAAGGATCAAGCACCAGTACATCCCCTTTTCCTTTCAGCCCCTGCTGGTAGGTCTCCAGACTGCGATAGAACGCGTAAAACTCGGGATTGCGGCCATAGGCTTCCGCGTAGATGGCCGAAGCCCTGGCATCGCCGGATCCTTTGATGCGTTGTGCTTCGCGGAAAGCCTCTGCCAGTATGACCTCACGTTGCCGCTCGGCATCCGCCCTGATTTTTTCAGCTTCGCCTGCACCCGTGGAACGCAATTCATTCGCCACGCGCTTGCGTTCTGCCTCCATGCGGCGGTAGACAGACTCACTCACCTCAGGGGTCAACTCCACGCGACGAATTCTGACATCCAGCACCTGGATGCCAATCTGTCGCGCATCGTGATCAGCACGCGCCCGCATGGATTCGATGATATTGGCCCGTTCGCCCGATACGGCCTCATGCACCGTGCGTTGCGCAAACTCTGAACGCAAGTCTCCATTGACGGTCTGGCTCAGACGTACCTGGGCACGCCTCTCGTCGCCACCCACGCTGACGTAGAACTGTTTGACGTCGGCGATCTTCCACTTGACGAAGTAATCCACCAGCAATGGTTTCTTTTCAGAAGTGATGAATCGTTCGGGATCCTTGTTGTCGAGCGTTTGTATGCGAGCATCGAAGAACCTGACGTTCTGGATCAGGGGAATCTTGAAATAGAGTCCCGGCGAAGTCCGGACGGCAACCACTTCACCCAGTTGAAACACCAGCGCCTGCTGGGTCTGATTAACAGTATACAGACTGAATATGGCCAGCAAGACAACGACGATCAAGCCGATCAGGTAGGCACCTATGTCCTTCATCATGGCCGGGGCTCCCTGTCGCGGGTACGGAAGGCATCACGAGACCGCCCATCTTGAACCGCATCCACCTGGGGTGGTGATGTTGAAGCGGCGTTACCTGAAGAAGAAGGCGTAGCCGGCGTCGGTGTTGGTGTTGGTACTGGCGCTGTTGTTGCATGCGCCGCTGGCGGTGCGTTCTCCGAGCCACCTTCCGATGCCCCACTGCTGGCCTGGATCAACTTGTCGAGTGGCAGATACAACAAGTTGGTTCCGGATTTCTGGTCTGCCACCACTTTGGTGGTATTGGTCAACACCTGCTGCATCATGTCCTGGTATAAACGCTGACGTGTCACTTCCGGCGCCTTGACGTACTCCACCAGCACCTGTTTGAAACGACTGGCATCGCCTTCTGCGCGGATTACTACTCTTTGGGCATAGGCCTTGGCCTCCTCCAGCAAGCGGGAAGCCGTGCCCTTGGCACGGGGCACGATGTCGTTGGCGTAAGCCTGGCCCTCGTTGGTCTGACGTTCCCTGTCCTGACCCGCCTTGACGGCATCGTCAAAAGCCGCCTGAACCTGCTCTGGAGGCTGCGCATTCTGCATGTTGACCTTGCTGATGGCAATACCGGTTTGGTAGCGATCCAGTATTTGCTGCATCAGACGTGCCGATTCATCAGCAATCTGCGTGCGTCCCTCATACAACACAAAATCCATTTTGTTGCGCCCCACCACTTCGCGAATCGCCGTTTCGGCCACCTGCATGACGGTTTCATCTGGATCGCGATTGTTGAAAAGAAAGGCCTGCGGATCCTTAATGGTGTACTGGATGGCGAACTGGTTGTCGATGATGTTTTCGTCATCGGTCAGCATGAGGGACTCGTGTAGCACTTTTGATTTGAGGTTGGTGCGATAGCCCAACTCAACGGTACGAACTTGCGCCACATTGAGGGGGCTGCCCACAGCCTGGGTTTCTATGGGATAAGGCAGATGCCAATGGGGACCAGGCGCTGTGGTTTCCTGGAATTTGCCAAAACGCAGGATCACGCCGATGCGCCCTGCATCAACAATGTAAAAGCCGGACAGCAGCCAAACCACCACAAGGCCTGCCAGCAGGGCCAACAAGGCATTTTTTCCTCCAGGAAGGTTGGTACGGCCCGTCCCTCCGGGGCCGGGGGGTGTCGCACCAGGAGTGCGCGGCGGCGCCTGTCCGGGCGCTCCCTTGGACTTCAGCTTTTGAACAAGACGACGCCAGATCTCATCGAGATCTGGTGGTCCTTCGTTATTACTCTTTCCCCACTGGGGATCATTCTGTGCCATTGGGATATTCAGTATGTCTCTCGATGGGATCATCGGATTGCTCTGCTACCTGTCGCCGGGGTTGGCACATTTCAGCAAAGGCTTGCCGGATGTACTCCATCCCGGCACCTGTCAAAGCACTTGCCCGAACCGTCGAAATTGTACCATAGGCATTCCGCTCTAATCCGGCCTCAACCAGCGGCAAACGATCCACCTTATTGTAGACCAGGAGTTGCGGCACCTGGTCCGCACCGATTTCCGCAAGCACGGCATTGACCGCTGCGATCTGTTCATC
>JAJZHC010000060.1 GCA_021804705.1 Pseudomonadota bacterium | reverse complement strand
CTTGTCCCGCCGGGAACATACCCGGCGGGAACTCTCCAGAAAACTGGCAGCCCATAGCGATGACGAAGGGGCCATCGAGGCCCTGCTCGACGATCTGACCGAAGCGGGACTGTTGTCCGACCAGCGCGCTGCCGATGCCATCCTGCGCACGCGCGCCGGGCGCCACGGGCTTCTTAAAATCCGCCAGGAATTCCAGCAACGCGGCGTCCCCGCCGAGGTGGCCAGCACCGCACTGGAGGCAGCCCGCGAGGGCGAGCTGGAATCCGCACGCAGCGTCTGGCGCAAAAAATTTGCGCATCCCCCCACCAATGCCGAGGAACGTGCCCGCCAGGGGCGCTACCTGCAAAACCGCGGCTTTTCGCTCCCCATCATCCGGCAGATTCTGCGCAGCGACGATTGATGGGGCCTTTGGCCCCGCTTTTGGTAGAATTCACGGTTATTTCACACTACATGCAGCCCAGGCCGAAGCCGGGGTTTGAGGGCGTTCCATGAAATCTGCCGAAATTCGCGACAAGTTTCTTCAATACTTTGCCAGCCATGGCCATACCATCGTGCCTTCCAGTCCGCTGGTGCCAGGCAACGACCCCACACTGCTATTCACCAATTCAGGCATGGTGCAGTTCAAGGATGTGTTCCTCGGGCATGACAAGCGCCCTTACACCCGTGCCACCAGCAGCCAGCGCAGTGTTCGCGCCGGGGGCAAGCACAACGACCTGGAAAACGTGGGCTATACCGCGCGCCATCACACCTTTTTCGAGATGCTGGGCAACTTCAGCTTCGGCGACTATTTCAAGCGCGACGCCATCCGCTTTGCCTGGCAGTTCCTCACCGAAGTGCTGCAGCTGCCCAAGGACAAATTGTGGGTGACGGTGTACCACGATGACCATGAAGCGGCAGACATCTGGTTGAAAGAGATTGGCGTGGACGCAGCGCGCCTCACCCGCATCAGCACCGCGGACAACTTCTGGCAGATGGGTGACACCGGTCCTTGCGGCCCATGCAGCGAAATCTTCTATGATCATGGCCCCGAAGTGGCGGGGGGCCCGCCCGGCACGCCCGAAGCGGATGGCGACCGTTACATCGAAATCTGGAATCTGGTGTTCATGCAGTACAACCGTGACGAAACGGGCAAGCTGCACCCCCTGCCCAAGCCGTCCGTGGATACTGGCATGGGGCTGGAGCGCATCTCGGCCATCATGCAGCACGTGCACAGCAACTACGAGATCGACCTGTTCCAGGCGCTCATCGCCGCCGCAGCCCGCTACACTGGCGCGCAGGATCTCTCCAGCAATTCCCTCAAGGTCATCGCCGACCATATTCGCGCCTGCGCCTTTCTCATCGTCGACGGCGTCATCCCCAGCAACGAAGGGCGTGGTTACGTGCTGCGCCGGATCATCCGGCGCGCCATCCGCCACGGCTACAAGCTGGGCCAGCAACAGCCGTTCTTCCACAAGCTGGTGGCGGACCTCGCCATCGTGATGGGCGAGGCCTACCCCGAGCTCGTGGCCGTTCAGGAATCAGTGGCAGGGGTCTTGCGCCAGGAAGAGGAACGCTTTGCCGAAACGCTGGAAAACGGCATGGTGGTGCTGGAAGCGGCCCTGCATCAGGAAGACCGCATGCTCGACGGTGAAACCGTGTTCCGCCTGTACGACACCTACGGCTTTCCTGTGGACCTCACGGCCGACATTGCGCGTGAACGCGGCGTGGCCGTAGATCTGGCAGGTTTTGAGCGCGCCATGGAACAGCAGCGCGAACGCGCACGCGCCGCTTCCAGGTTCACGGCGCAAGGTGCTGTGGATTACCGCGGCGAGGCTACTGAGTTTCTGGGGTACGAGTCGCTGCAGGTGGAAGGGCGCATCGTGGCGTTGTATCGCGACGGCGTTGCCGTAACCACGCTGGAAGCAGGCGATTCGGGGGTGGTGGTGCTGGACCGTACGCCCTTTTACGCCGAATCAGGCGGGCAGGTGGGCGATTGTGGCGAACTGGCCACCTCGCATGGCACCTTTGCAGTAGCGGACACGCAAAAAATCCAGGCCGGCGTGTTCGGCCACCACGGCCAGGTCAAAACCGGGCGCATCCAGGCTGGCGACAGGGCAGATGCCCGCGTGGATAGCGGCGCGCGTCAGCGTGCCGCCTGGAACCACTCCGCCACCCACCTCTTGCATGCGGCCCTGCGCACTGTGCTGGGAGCGCATGTGGCCCAGAAGGGGTCGCTCGTGGATCCCTTCAAGACGCGCTTTGATTTTTCGCACGACAAGCCGGTCACCGAAACCGAGCTGCGTGCCATCGAAGACCTCGTCAATCAGGAAATCCGCCGCAACCATCCCGTGGAGGTGCGCATCATGAAATACGATGACGCCGTCAAAAAGGGGGCCATGGCGCTCTTCGGCGAGAAATATGGCGATGAGGTGCGGGTGGTGGGCATGGGCGATTTTTCCACCGAACTGTGCGGTGGCACCCATGTGCATCGCTCGGGCGACATTGGATTGTTCCGCATCGTGGGCGAGTCGGGCGTAGCCTCGGGCGTGCGCCGCATCGAAGCCGTGACCGGAGAGGGCGCGCTGGAATGGACCCATCGCGAGCAGGACCAGCTGGCTGAGGTGGCCGGTCGCCTGAAGGCCCAGCCGCAGGAAATCGTGGCAAGGCTTGCCAGCATACTGGACAACGTGCGTGCCCTGGAACGCGAACTGGATCGCCTCAAGGCCAAAGTGGCTGTGAGCGAAAGTGCTGATCTCATCGGGCAGGCCGTGCCGCTGACTGCGGAGGTGCAATTGCTGTCCGTGCGCCTTCCTGGGGCCGACGCAAAAACCCTGCGCGATACCCTGGATGCACTGAAAGGCCGTCTGCCTTCTGCCGTAATCGTGCTGGGTGCCGAGGCTGAAGGCAAAGTCAGCCTCATCGCCGGGGTAACGCCCAACCTCACCGCACGCATCAAGGCGGGTGAGCTGGTTAACTTCGTGGCGCAACAGGTGGGCGGCAAGGGTGGTGGACGCCCGGACATGGCCCAGGCTGGCGGTACCGATCCGGCCGGGTTACCGCAGGCGCTCGCGTCAGTGGGCGCCTGGGTGAAGGAGCGTTTGTAAGGGTCAGGCGGAGATGTCGGGGACGAGACTCGCCTGCAGTGCGGCGATCTGATCCTTCAACTGAAGTTTGCGTTTTTTGAGGCGTTGCAGTTCGATCTGGTCGGGCTGCGCATTGCGAACCCCGTTGAGAATCTTTTCATCCAGGTTCCGGTGCTCGGTTTGCAGGCGGCTGATGCGATCTTGAACAGATGCTTCCATTGCTTTCCTCCCCGCGGTTGGGTTTCAGGACAGATCCACTTCCAGGTTATCGATCAATCGGGTGTTTCCCAGGCGTGCCGCGGCCAGCACGACGAGTGCCTGCGCGTGGGCATCGGGTTCCATCAGGTCGGATTGGCGGCGGATGGCGACATAGTCGGTTTTCCAGCCACGCACGTTGAGTGCGTCCACGGCTTGGGATTCCAGCGCCGCAAAGTCCCGGCGCCCGGACTGCAACGCCTCGCGAATGGTATTGATGTGGTGATACAGGGCGATGGCCTCGACGCGCTCCAGCGGACTCAAGTACATATTGCGTGAACTCAACGCCAACCCGTCCGGTGCACGCACCGTTTCTGCCGGGATGATTTCAATGGGCAAGGACAACTGCTTGACCATTTCACGCAACACCAGGTACTGCTGATAATCCTTTTTTCCGAAGATGGCAATTTGCGGCTGCACCATGTTGAACAGCTTCAGCACCACAGTGGCCACACCCCGAAAATGTCCCGGCCGGAAAGCCCCTTCCAGGAGGTTCTGAATGCCGGAGGGGTCTACTGTGTATTCCTGGGGTTCAGGATAGACCTCCTGCTCGTCCGGCGCAAATACCACGTCGCAACCCGCCTGGGCCAGGCGCTCGCAGTCGGCGACAAGCGTGCGCGGGTAACGCTCAAAATCCTCATGAGGTCCAAACTGCAGGCGGTTGACGAAAATGCTGGCCACGAGACAGGCTGCACGCGGTTTGGCCAGCTGGATCAGGTCGATGTGGCCGTCATGCAGGTTGCCCATGGTGGGGACGAGAGCAACCTGCCGTTCGTTATACAACCGTGCACGCAGCTCGGCCACGGAGTGAATAACATCCATGAAAGCTCCCAAAACTCAAAGTTGGTAACACGCGAATTGTCTCACGCCTAACCACGATTAAAGAATTCCCGGCGGCTGCGTAAATTGCCGATGCGCTCCAGCAGCAGGTCGAAGTCTTTGGGCTGGTCCACAAAATTCAGGTTTTCGCTATTGACTATGAGTAGCGGCGAAGCTTCATAATTGTGAAAATATTCTGCGTACATGTCGGCCACTTCGCGCAGGTATCGCTCCGAGATGGGGCGCTCCACCGTCCAGCCGCGCCGGCGCACGCGTTCGATCAGCACGTCGGCCGGGGCCTGCAGGTAGATGACGAGATCAGGGGTGGCCGTGCGTGGTTGCAGAAACTGGTACATGCGCTGGTACAGATCAAATTCGTCGTCGGCGAGGTTCATGCGCGCAAACAACACGTCCTTGTCCAGCAGAAAATCGGCCACCGTGGGGTTGTCAAACAGGTCGCGCTGCTTGAGTTCGCCGGCCTGCAGGGCGCGCTGGAACAAAAAGAACATCTGGGTGGCGAAAGCATAGCGTTCCGGGGTGCGGTAGAAGCGTTCCAGAAACGGGTTGGACTGGGCATCCTCCAGCATCAGGTGCGCCGAAAGGCGCGCGGCCAGCAGGCGCGCCAGGCTCGTCTTGCCCACGGCAATGGGGCCTTCCACCACGACGTAGCGATACTTTTCGGCAAGGTTGGTCACGGTTCATCCCCTTCCAGCGGCGTCACCCGCTGGTCGGCGCATTGGGCCAGCAACGCCGAAACCGCACCCTGACCCGGAATCACGAGACCGGGGGCCAGTTCCTGCAGTGGGTACAACACAAAAGCGCGGCTGCCCATGCGCGGATGCGGCACGGTCAGGCGCGCTGTGGCCATCTGCACCATGTCGTACATCAGGATGTCGAGGTCGAGCGTGCGCGGCGCATTGGGAAATTCGCGGCGCCGTCCGTGGCGCACTTCGATGGCCAGCAGGGCGTCGAGCAGCGCTTCGGGCTCAAGCGCCGTGCTGATGCGGGCCACCGCATTGACGAAGTCGGGCTGGTCGAGATACCCCATGGGCGCGCTGCGATACAGGCGCGAGCGTCCCGTCAGGCGGCTTTGCGGCAAGGCTGATAGTTCATCAAAGCCCTGGGCGAGATGGTCTTGGGGATCCTGCAGGTTGCCGCCCAGGCCGATGTAGGCCGTGTGGCTCATCGGCGTCCCCGGCGGCGCCCGCCGCGTTTGGGCTTTTCTTCTGCCACCAGCATGGCCTCGCGTTCTTCAGGACCGACTTGCTGAAAATCCGTCCACCAGTCGGCGATGGCCTCATCCAGTTCGCCGCTATCGGCGCGCAGCAGCATGAAGTCATAGGCGGCACGAAAGCGCGGATGCTCCAGCAGGCGGAAAGGACGTTGCCCCCCGCGTTGTTCAAAGCGCGGTTGCAGGCTCCAGATCTCCTTCATGACCGCATCGTAGCGTCGCGGAATGGCCAGCTTCTTGCGCTGTGCCTCGAGGATGTCGTTCATGGCCTCGAACAGCGCCGGCATGGGGCGCTCGCCGTCTGCCTGGCGCTTCTTCCAGGCATCCAGTACCGGGTGCCACAACAAACTGGCAAACAAAAATCCTGGCGACACCGGTTTGTCTTCGCGCACGCGGCGGTCGGTGTTCTCCAGCGACTGGCGGATGAATTTTTCGCCCTGGGGCTGGTCCAGGATCAGGTCCAGCAGCGGCAGCAGGTCGTGGTGCAGTCCTTCGGCGCGCAAGCGCGACACGCAGGCATGGGCGTGCCCCGAGAGCAACAGCTTGAGGATTTCGTCGAACAGGCGTGACTCGGGCACGTTAAGCAGCAGATCGGCCAGCTCCTTGATCGGGGCCTGGGTGGCGGAGTCCAGCGCCAGCCCCAGCTTGGCCGAAAAACGCACGGCGCGCAGCATGCGCACCGGGTCTTCGCGATAGCGCGTGGTGGGGTCGCCAATCATGGTCAGGCGCTTGGCGTGCACGTCGGCCACGCCATGGAAGTAATCCAGCACTTCGTTCTGGATCGGGTCGTAGTACAACGCGTTGACGGTAAAGTCGCGTCGCGCGGCATCTTCCTCGATGGTGCCGAAGACGTTGTCGCGCGTCAGGCGGCCATGCTCGTCGGTTTGCTGGCGCTCGTCCTCGCGCGCCGAGCCGCGAAACGTGGTGACTTCCACCACCTCGTCATGGCACATGGCATGCACGATCTGAAAGCGGCGGCCGATGACGCGCGAGCGCCGGATCAATCGGCGCACCTGGTCCGGGGTGGCGTCGGTGGCCACGTCAAAATCCTTGGGTTCGTTGCCCACCAGCAGATCGCGTACTGCGCCGCCCACGACGTAGGCCTTGAAGCCTGCTTCCTGCAGGGCCTTGACCACGCGCAGCGCGCAGGGGCTGATGCTGTCGGGATGGATGCCATGCTGGGAAGCGGGCACCACGCGCAATTTGGCCACGGGCCCGCGGGCGCTGCGGCGCAATACTTTCTGGATGAATTTTCGGATCATGGTGTGGCGTTCAGTTCAAGAATGGGCCAATGCGCCGCGCACGCATGTGCGCGCAGCGTGTCGTCCGGGTTGACGGCCACAGGGTGGGAGACACGCCCCAAAAGGGGCAGGTCGTTGAGCGAATCGCTGTAGAACACGGTGGTGTCGAAATCGGACCAGCGCTGTCCCAGCGAGGCCAGCCAGGCGTCCACGCAGGCGATCTTGCCTTCGCGAAAGCAGGGCAGGCCGAGAGCCTTGCCGGTGAACTGGCCATCGGGCCCGATTTCGGGTTCGGTGGCCACCAGGTGTTCGATGCCGAAGGCCGTGGCAATGGGGCCGGTGACGAAGCGATTGGTGGCCGTGACGATGGCCGTGAGATCGGCACGCGCCTGTTCGTGGCGCACCAGCTGGCGGGCCCGGTCGCTGATCAGCGGCGTGATGCGCTCCTGCATGAACTGGCGGTGCCAGTGGTCCAGTTGGCTGCGGCTGTGACGGCCCAGGGGACCCAGCTGGAATTGCAGGAAATGCTGGATGTCCAGCGTGCCTGCCTTGTAGTCTTCATAGAAGGCCAGGTTCTGCGCTTCATAGGCCTCACGATCGTGCACGCCCTGGGCTGCCAGAAAAAGCCCCCACTCAAAATCGCTGTCGCCGGACAGCAGGGTATTGTCGAGATCAAAAAGAACCAGTCGCATTACATTCCGGAAGGACGAGGTTGAAGGGAAGCCAGCGCATCCCGAATCAACGGGATGGTGATGATGGCACGGTGCGCTGAAAGGGACCAGCGGTTGAGTTCCTGCATCAGGGCAAACAGGGATGCGGTGTCGCGCGTCCAGTGGGTCAGGATGTAGCGCGCTGCTTCCTGCGGCAGGCTCACCCCCATGTGTGCCGCGCGCGCCTGCAACGCCGCCATCTTTTCAGTGTCGTCCAGGGCATGCACGCGCAGCACGAGGCCCCAACCCAGGCGGGTGGCGAGGTCGGGCAGCAGGGACAGCTGACCGGGGGGGCAGGGGCCGCTGGCCAGCAGGCGCGCCCCTTCGTCGCGTCGCTCGTTGTAGCGATGGAACAGGGTCACGGCCCCCTCGGAGGAGAGGCGCGCCACGTCGTCC
>JAJZHC010000059.1 GCA_021804705.1 Pseudomonadota bacterium | reverse complement strand
ACGCGGCGGTTGCATAGAAGCGCTGGGTTTCATATTTCAGTGCGGTACTGAAAGAGTTGTTGAAACCACCGTCATCGCAGTTCATAGGCAGGTTACCGCTGCCAGGCACGTTGCCCCCATTACAATCAGGCGATCCAGAAGACTGGACCACGTTGTCGTAGGTGCGGTTTTGCCCTGGCGAGTACAGCACATCCATGCTGAAACCGTTCATGACGGGAGACTGCCACCACACCGAGTGATCCTGACGCGTGCCAAACTCCACCCGGTTGTCGCCACCACTGTTACCCATCACGACGGCATAGTCACCCAACATACCGGAGAAGGGGTTCAAACGGTCGGTAGATTTTTTGTAAGGGGTATAGGTGGTCCCGAATTTGATCGAGCCCCAGTTGCCATTGGCCAAGCCCACAAAGGTGTCACCGGAACCTAGAGCACCGGTCGTCGTATTGGACTGGGCTGTGTAGGAGGTCTTGATACCAGGGGCCGCGGTAACAGCCACCGAAGCTTCAATCTGGTAAATAAACTTGACGTCGCTGTCGCCGATGATGTGATCGCCGCGATAGCCAAAGCCCGCCTTGTTAGTAGAAATGGCCGGCTGCCAACCCATGCGTCCCACCGGACCGCTCTTGAGCCCGCCCTGGGTATAGCTGCCCGGCGTTGGGCCCGGGTTGAAGTGGGAAGCCGTCATCCCGCCCATGCCCTTGGTGGTGTCATCCACAGAAACGTCCATCACGCCATAGAAGCCCTTGAGAAACTTGTCCAGACGCTTGTCGTTGTTGGCGCTGCTGCTTGAGGCTGCGGCTGTTTCCTGTTTTTGCTCCTGGGTGGCCTGCTTCTTGGACAGGTCTTCCAGTTTTTTCTGGAGGTCGTGCATCTGTTGCTTCAGCGCATCGACTTCGGACTGAGAATCTGCTGCGTGTGCCGCTACGGGAATAGCCAGTGTTGCCCCCAGGGCCATGGCTACTGCCACGGCGCCGGGACGGAGCTTGATGCGCTTCATCATGCTGTGATCTCCTCAGGTTGATGCAGCGTCAACCGATGTGCTGGCCGCGCCACTTAATATTAGGAATTGTGAAATTACTGTCACTCCTGAGAAAAGGCAAGAACATTCAGATACAAAACCGAAACATGGTTGATACAAGTCAACCAAAATGCAACAAAAAGGCCGGACCTTGTTACAGTCCGGCCTGCAATTCAAAACCATTTGCTAATGGTTTCTATAACCCAACGGACAGGGTCATCATGTAGCTGCGTTCCGGTATGGTGTAGTAAAGCGGATTGCCGTTAAAGTCCGTATTGATCGATGTATAGACCCCGTTGCGATTGAACAGATTGTTGACCTGGATGCCAATCTTGGTGTTCTTTCCCACCAGCTCGGTCGGCTTGTAGCTCATATTCAGGTTGGTGATGGTGTACCCGCCGAAATAAAGCGGCATGCCATTGGGCCCGCTGTTTTGCGAATAGCTTCCCCCGACACCCTTGGCAATCAACGAACTGTAGAACCCCCCCTGATCATAAATCACGCCCAGTGCTCCGGTAATATGCGGCGTGTTTTGCAGAACGGTATTGCCTGCCAGGGTTGAGCTGGGACTGTTGATGGTGTAGTTGTTGATTGAATAATTGCTGTAAAGACTGAGTCCTTTCAGAAGCCGCAGCGTGGCCTCAAACTCTTCCCCCGTGTACTGGATGCCGCCCACCGGGGCATAACACTGCGAACCACCGCCGCCACAGGATGCCAGCGTGGTGGTGTCTTTGGTCTGGATTGTATAGGCGTCTGCACCCAGTACCAGCATGTTGTTGGACCAGGTAGTCCCCACCTGGACGTTCTGCGTGGTCATGGGTTTGATGCTATTGGGATCAATAGACCCAAAGGACGCGTTATGCTGCAACAGTTGCAGTTTGGGCGCCAGGAACCCCTGGACATATTCCGTGTAGAACACCCAGTTTTTGGTGTAGTCATAGTGTACGGTCAGCGCAGGAAGCAGCTTGGCGTAAGTCGCAGAACCCACATCGCCGGGGTGGCCATTGAGGTACAAGGGGAAATTGACGTCCCGGCTAAAGGAGGAGTATTTCAAGCCTGGCGTAATGGTCCAGAAATCCGTGGGTTTCCAGGCATACTGCGCGTAAGGCTGAACGGTGGTGATGACTTCGCTTCCCGCGGTGTCGATGTTGTTTTGCAGGGGGTTTGCGTAACCATTGCCTGCCGGGTAATTGAAGGCGCCGTTCTGGCTCCAGTCCACTTCGTACAAGGTTTTGTCATTCGACTGGCGGTCGATCCACAGCCCCATGTCCAGTTGATCGTTTCCGAAATTCCGGGACATGCGAAGAATATTGCCGAAGGATCGGTAGTTGTTGTTGAGCAGGTTCCCTGGCACATCATTGGGAAAGCTGGTGAGCGTGTTTCCGTTGAGTAGCGTCGTGCCGTTATTGGCCCCATTGGGATTGTTGGCGCCAATGGAATAGGCGCCGCCCAGCGCACCCCCATTCAAGCCCTGATGGTAGTAGGCGTAGCTGTATACCTTGTCATCCACCTTCCATGCACCCAGGCGGGTCTTGAGTTGCAGGTATTCAATGTCCGTCGTGACGTTGTCCTGGTTGTATCCATAGAAATTCTGGGTCGTGGGATCAGAGCTCAGCCCGTAATTGAGTCCATTTTGCTGGATTTGATCCAGAGTCGTTCCGTAAGAGACGTTCTGGTGCAGCTTGTTGCCCATTGCAAGAAAAGTCAGAGAGGTTTCGTCGCTGAGCGGTTTCTCGAACTTGACCATGATGTTTTGGCGGCGCTGGCCACTATTGGTCATATAACCGTCGGTAGTGAAATTTTTATAGCTGAGGTACGCTTTGCCATCACCGTAGTTTTGCATGACGCCTGTATCAAACTGGGCACCGGTCAGCACCGTATTCCAGCTTCCAAAGGCACCGAAGGGGGTGAAGCCTGCCTTGTTTTCGGGATCTCTGGAAGAGATGGCCACCGTGCCGCCAAAAGTGGCATAACCAATGTTGCTGGCGTCTCCTGCGCCCCGATCCACGACGATTTGCCCAATGTCCTGCGTCATGAAATAGGATGTGGTGTGGTGCGTGAAGTCATTGGTATCCCCAATGGGGATGCCGTCGAAAGTGACGTTGAACTGTCCATCCTGAAAGCCGCGAATCGATATGTTCTGGGTTTCCATGCCCCCAGGACCATTGGGATCCACACTCATCACGCTGGGCGCAATGGAAATCACGTCGGTGTAATTGGCTCCCGGCGCGGCGTTTTCCTGGATGTAATGCTGGTTGATGACCGACTGGGGCTCAGAAGCCGTCATCGAGGCCTGGGTGGGCGCCTCATATGGCGCTGACCCCTTGATGCTTTCCCCCGCGGAAATACCGGTACCGGTCGTCCCCACCGCCCCAAGATCCACCGGTTGTTCTGCAAACACCGGCGTTGCCATGCTTAAAACAGCACAAGCTGAAACCACGGCCTCGTAGACACCCTGTTTCTTGAATTTCATTGCAATCCGCATGAATAATCACTCTTTCAAAATTAAAAAAGCCTGTCATGCAACATGCACAGGCGCGCCGGAGAAAGTGATTTGATTATTCGGGAGAAAAGTTACAACAAAATGTGAGAAATGTTGCTGAACGGTGAATTAGTGTGAATCGGCTCGAGTGGCCAAAGGCGTGCACTCAAATTTGTAAGGGGCCTGTTCCAGTTGTAACGCGCAACGCAGGCGGGGATGGCCTTCCACATCCTTTTCGACAAGGGTCCAGTGCCCGTCGCGCTGTTCCAGCACCGTGTATCCAAACTGCTGATCCGACTGGGTTTGGGCCAGAATGACGCCCGGAGCGAGTTGGAAGGGATCAGGCAGGTCCTTGGAAAACGGCTGTTCCAGCAAGGAACCCCCAAACCCGGTGATCAGCGTCATGGGCTGCTGCCCTTTGAAGCCGTTCAGTTCAAAGGTATGAACATGGCCTTGCAGGGTCAGCTGAATTCCCTGGGGAAAAAGGGCTGGTGATTGCATTTCCTGCAATGCGCTCAGAAGCGTGGCGTTCCCCTTCTGGAATCCCGTCAGCGGTTGGTATCCATAGCCCAGCACGGGATGGTGCAGTACCAGCCAGTTCCAGGGCCGGCTTTTTGCCAGGGCGGCAACCTGCTGGAACTGTGCCGCATACTCAGCCACACCAGGCGCGCCCCTGCCTCCGTTTTTATCCGAGGCCGCAGCCGAGTCAAATACGATCAATTGATGTTGGGGGCCGAGGGGCACTGCGTAGGGCGCCGTAAAGTCCGCCGCTGCCTGCCCGGGATCATCACAGGCGTGCGTGGCCTCAAAGGGCCGGGGATCGAGAAACCTGAACCAGCCCTGCCCTGCGCGCGCACAGGATTCATGGTTGCCCCGCGTAAATACCCAGGGCGCGGCCTGCAACAAGGGGCGCAGGGGCTCAAAAAAATCGGCTTCCCAGGTGTCGTATCCATAGCCCTGGGGACTGTTGGCGCATCCTGCCGAAAGGCAGGGGCTTTCACGGTAATGGTAATCCCCCACATGGATCACGAGGTCCGGTTTTTCTGCTGCCGCACTCAAGGCGACCTGGGCCAGGGGCCATGCCTTTGGATCATTGCAGGACTGGTAGGCTGCAGGCCACTTCACGCGACAGCCGGTATCACCCAACAGCACCATTTTCCTGACGACGGCATGGACGACAGGCAGCTGCCTGCCATCCAGCCGCACATCCGTGCCCGCTGAAGGCAGGTTGAGCTCACAGACGCGCACCAAAAAAATGGCTGGCCTCTCTACCGAGAGGGGCGTTTGCCTGGGTTCGACGCGCGTGTCCATGGCCTTGCGAAGGCCATCCACTTCCAGCACGGGGCAGGTTGGGGCCTGTGTCACCACCCGGACCATGGCCTGTCCCTGCGGCCCCAGGGCGACATACGATGAAACTTCAGAACCTGCAATCGCCAACTGGGCCCCCCCGCACAGGCCCAACCCAATGATCGCCTTGATGATGTATTGACGCACGAGCCCCTATCGCCTGAATTCCACCCAGATCTGGAACAGCCGTGCCTGGTCCCGAAGGGCTTCCGGGGGTTGCGGAAAATTTGCATCCTGCACGGCCTGCAGGGCAGCACGATCGAACATGTTGATGCCACTGGATAACAGGACCCGCGCCCCGCTTTGTCGCCCCTGAAACAAGCGGAACTCCACTCGCGTACGACCCGTATAGCCCAGCGATTCGGCAGCCTTGGGGAAAATCAGGGCCGCTTGCACGGCATCCCGGAGTTTTGCCGTGTAATCCGCCAGCAATTCGGCTTCCGTCGGGCGGGCTGTTGCGGGAGGGGGGGGCGGGGGGACCTGCTTTTCCGCAAACGGGGAAGGCGCCGTGTCCTGGACCGCCGGCGGTGTCGGGACGGGCAAGGGTTCCTGACGCGGCACGGGTTGCCTCTGGGCCTGGGGTTTTTCGATTTTCCTGGGCAGAGGCGGCTCTGGGGGAGCGGGTTCGGGCGCGAGGCTGCTGAGCTGAAGGGTTACCTGGTCCCTCGTGACCGGCGTGGGACGTAGCAGGCCAGAGGTGTAGACAACTGCGGCAAGGCCCATCAGCAGCAATTCCAGCAGCAGTGCCAGTCCCAGCGCCCTGAGTCCGTCGTTTTGCGCAGCGCCCAGGGGATGCGGGCCTGCAAGCACCTCGCTACTGGACACGACGGGCGGCAATGGAAATTTGCGAAACCCCTGACGCCTTGACCGCATCCAGGACCGCCATCACTTTTTGCAAGGCCACGTCCTGGCTTCCCGCAATGGTCACCGCCGTCTTGCTCCCCATGGTTTTGAGCCTTGCCGTCAATTCCTGCAGTCCGATGGGGGCATGGTCCACCCGAACCGACCCATCCTCCGACAATTCCACCAATAATTTGGGGGCGGGCAACAATTCGGCGGTGCTACTGGTGGGGAGTTTGGTCAACTGCCCGGAGGTGGGGATCATCTTCAACATCAACATTGCAAAAAACACCAGCAAGAACAGCATGATGTCGATCATCGGGATGATCTCGATGCGGGCCCGCCGCTCCTGGAGATAACGCATTGGAAACTATGCAGCCGATTGCAGGTTGCGTTGAATCGTCGTATCCGAGCGATTCAGGATCATGACCTTGAGGGTTTCCATCTGATGGACCACCAGGCGGATTCTTGAATTGAGGCTGTTGAAAAACACCAAGCCAACCATGGCCACCACCAATCCTGAAGCCGTGGCCAACAAGGCCTCTGCGATCCCCGAGGTGATCTCGGTTGCAGCGTTCTGGCCTTCGCCCAATACGCTGAACGCATTGAACATCCCCAGGATGGTTCCAAACAGTCCCAGCAGCGGGGCCAGGGTAATGATGGTATCGAGCATCCAGAGCGAGCGGTCCAGTTTGGGCACTTCATGCATGACCGCCTCCTCTAGCGTGCTGTCCATGGAGCCGCGATCCGACCGGATTGCAGGCGAAGCGCCTGCTGCCGCATCGATCAGGTTCAGATGGGGCAACTTTGGGTGCTTTTGGGAGAATTCCATCAAGCCTGCATGCCCTTCGCCCTGCCGGGAGCGAAGCAGCCGGATCAGGTGGTCCCCTGCTTCCAGCATGTTGGACAGGTAACGACTGCGCTCGATGATCACGGTCAACGCCAGGGTCAGCAGCACCAACATGAGGTACAGCGTCCCTCCGGAGTCGTTGGCAAGGTCAATGAGGTGCGTCAGGTTCATCATCGTGGAACTCAAGTTTCGATGCAGCCAATATGCCCGCCGATGATTTCATTATCATGACACTTTGTTAACCCGGGGATGACAGGGAAAAGTTGTCAACAGTCCTGTCTCTGCGTTAGTCTCACCGGTTTTCCCGTAACATCCTCCATCCGGAGCCCCATCATGCCCTTCTTCAGCCAGAACCCCACCACCGAGGTTATCAGCACAGAGTTCGCCAGTCTGGACAGGGCCACGCTGCTGGCCACCCTGGCCGAAACGCACGCAGCCCAACAGTCCTGGCGCCATGCCCCATTTGACGAACGCGCCCAGGCCCTGCGTCGCCTGGGGCAAAATCTGCTGGCGCGAAAAGACGAATTTGCCCGGCTGATCACGGAAGAAATGGGGAAGGTGACGCGTGAAGCACGTGCCGAGGTGGAAAAATGCGCCACCATCTGTGACTATTACGCCAGTGAGGGGGCCGCGTTTCTAAAGCCCGACCCCATGGCGATGCCGGGTGCTCGCAGTTATCTGTCTTACGCGCCCATCGGCGTGGTGCTGGGCATCATGCCCTGGAACTTTCCCTTCTGGCAGGTGTTCCGTTTTGCCGTACCCGCCTTGATGGCCGGAAATGGTGTTGCCTTCAAACACGCCCCCAATGTTCCACGCTGCGCCCTGGCCATCGCCTCTCTGGTGCAAGACACCGGCATGCCAGCGCATCTCATGACCAATCTCTTCATCGAAGACGCGCTGGTTGCTGATGCCATCGGCAGTCCGCATGTGCATGCGGTCACCGTCACGGGTTCGGAGCGCGCCGGTCGCGCCGTGGCAGCGCTGGCTGGCGCCCACCTCAAAAAATGCATTCTGGAGCTGGGGGGCTCTGACCCCTTTGTGGTGTTGGCCGATGCCGACCTGGAATGGGCTGCGCGCCAGGGGCTAAGCTCGCGTTACATGAACTGCGGACAGGCCTGCATCGCAGCCAAACGATTCATCCTCGCGCCTGAAATTGCCGAGGATTTTCTGGCGTTG
>JAJZHC010000058.1 GCA_021804705.1 Pseudomonadota bacterium | reverse complement strand
CCATGGAAAACTTCTCGGACATATCCAGATTTTTGTTGGCCAGTTGGCCGGTGAGCGCACCGTAGAGGGACCAACGATTGGTGAGCGGAAGCAGCTGGGTGCCGCCACTCGAGAGTTTCAAATAGTCACCGGCGGTGTGGTAGGCACCCAGATCGCTCACCGCGGTCAAGGCATCAAGCCGCAACTGCCCCCCTGTCAGCGTCGTGTTCCAGGTGCTCACACCAAGAAAGCTCTTGCGGTCGCCATTGAACCCGGCGCTGATCACGTTGATTTCCTTCGTGTCTGATCCGCCTGTACTGTCTACATAATCACGAAGGGCTCTGTGGTCCACATTGATTTGAAGCGTGGTATTTGCAGAACGGCTACGGGTGAACGGGTAGCTGAGGTACAGGCTGGTAATGTCGGCCGTGCCATGGGCCTGCAAGGAGGCGAAGTCAAGTCCCAGACCGTAGGTCAGATGGGCATAGGCAGTACCGATGCGAGTGCCGGCGCCAGCCACAGGCAGGTCGTAGGCAATGCGTCCAAATTGGGTGCCGCCGTTTTCGGACCCCATGCCATACAGATCCAGCCTGTCGCCCACACCCAGGGGGCTCGCCCAATCTGCCCCTACGAAGGCGCGCAAGGCACCCGTGTAGCGATTTCCCCAGTTGTCGAGCCCCGCATTGCCGGAGAGGACTGGCGCATCTTCGGCGCGTATGACGAGATCAGAGGTACCATTGACGGCACCAGGTTTCAGGGTGGAGCTGATGAGGGCACCTGGCAGATCACTCATGACCAGGAGTTGATGCTCCAGCGTGCCTGCCTCAATGGGCTGGCCACTTTCCAGGCGAGACAGCAGTCGATCGAGTACGGCATCTGAAATCCGGGAATGATTGTCGAGCTGAACCTTGCCGTAACGCCCTTCCAGTACAGTTATTTCAAGGATTCCTGCAGTAATGTCCTGGGCAGGAATATAGGCGTGGGCCAGCAGATAACCATGGTCGCGATAGTACAGGGTGATGCGGTAGGCGAGGGCGTTGAGCGCATCAAGCGTCAACTCCTGCCCAATGGCGTCCTGTACCAGTGGCATCAGCGTTTCCTGTGGAAACACGGTATTACCTGTCAGAATGATCTCCCTGACAGGGATTCGTACCCGATCATCCAATTTCAGCGGGGGGCGATCAGGCTGCGTTCGAGGCAAAACGTTTGTCTCGTTGGCAGCGGGTGGGACAGGGGCGAGGGGCGGTATTGTTTTGAGTACCTGTCCGGCGTCTGGAATGGGGGGTGGGGCTGCGTGGGCCAAGGGCGACAAAAGGCTGCCCACAAAGCACATTAGACAGATAGTCAGTGTTGCCGAAAGTCGGGATGAAGCGTCATGGTCATTGCGCCTGGTGTTCAGCAAGATAATCCCGACCCATATGTCAAAGCCTTTATTCCCCCAGGATTCTTACATTCTTGTAAGAAAATTATATCAAATTGCAACAATACAGTGAAACACTTCAATTGGATTTTCGGCGCTAATCCAATGCTTTTAAAACATTTGCGACGCGAAATGTGGAACTGTCCCATGTTTTGAGTCTTCTCAATGGGGCATCGCGCTCTGTTCTGCAACAGGGCGAGACAGTTCATGCCTTCAGTAACAGCAATGCCACTGCCGTACTGACCACCAGAAACGGCACCGCATAGTAGTGAAAACGCAGCCACAGACCCCGTTCGGCCGCCATGCGTAGGGCAATCAGGTTGGCCAGCGAACCCAGCACGAAACCAAACCCTCCTACATTGACCGCATAGGCCAGCACGGCGTTTGGTGGTACCCATTGGGCTAGCAGGATCGTGGCCGGCACGTTGCTGATGACTTGCGATGCCAGGACTCCGACGAGGAACAGCATTCGCGGGGTGCTATGGGCAAGGGGTGCGAGCAGGTTGCCCATGCCGTCCAGGGCAGTGAGCAGGTGGATGTCCACAAACATCAAGGCAAATACGGCAATCAGGCTCCAGTCCACTTGCAGCAGGAGGCGCGGGTGTACGATGGCCAGACCCAACAGCACTGCGGCAAAACCCCAGGCAGGATGGCCCCATTCCACTGACACTACGAAAGCCACATAGAGCATCGAGCAGAACACCATCAGGGAGCCCTGCCAGCGCGCTGCCTCGTCCGGCAAGCGCACGGCAATGCGCTGGTCGGGAAAGACCATTGCGGTCAGTGCCAGCAACAGCGCCATCAGGACCAGGGCAAGCGGCGCCATCTGCCAGGTGAAAGCGGCAAACGACAGGTGCGACAGTTGCCACAACAGAATGTTTTGCGGGTTGCCGATGGGGGTGAGCAGTGAGCCTGCATTGACGGCCAGTGCCTCGAAAATGACGAGGCGCCCGATGGGCAGACCCGCGAGGTTGCGCAACCCCAGGGTGAGGGGCACCACAATGAAGAGCGCGATGTCATTGGTCAGCACGGTGGAGAGCAGGGCCGAAAAGGCCACCAGGAACAGTGCCAGCGTGCGCTCATGGGTGAGGTGGTTGAGCATGCGCCGGCCTGCATGATCCAGCGCGCCGCTGACCTCGATGCCTTTGGTCAGGAGCATCAGGCCGCAGAGGGTCAGCAGGGTAGGGGTGTGGATGGCCCCGGGCGCCTGCGCCAGGGCGGCAGGGTGAAGGACGGCCAGCGCCAGCCCGATGAGCAACAGCAGATGGAGCAGACGGTCCTTGAGAAAGGGCGCGATGATCGCAGAAAACATGGGGACAGACCCTAAAGTTGGCAGCGTTTTGGCGAGTTGGTGGCGTTTTGGGGACAGACCCCAATTTCTGCTGTAAAATACCCGGTTCTCCCGTTTCTGTGCAGGAATTCGTCATGACAACAGCTCCCGTATCCATCGGTCATTACATTCAGGGACAACCCGTAGCGGGCACCAGCGGCCGCGCTGCTGATGTGTTCAATCCGGCTACCGGGCAGGTTTCAGGCCGGGTTGCTCTGGCATCCGAGAGCGAAGTGGAACGCGCTGTGGCTGCAGCACGCGCCGCGTTTCCCGGCTGGGCCGCCACGTCTCCGCTGCGTCGCGCCCGGGTGATGTTCAGGTTCAAGGAGCTGATCGAGAAGCACCACGACGAGCTCGCGGCCCTCATCACGGCCGAGCATGGCAAGGTGTTTACCGATGCCCACGGCGAGGTGACGCGCGGGCTTGAAGTGGTGGAATATGCCTGCGGCATTCCCGAACTGCTCAAGGGCGAATATACCGAACAGATCGCCACCGGCGTGGATGGCTGGACCATGCGCCAGTCCCTGGGGGTCTGCGCTGGGATCACCCCGTTCAATTTTCCGGTGATGGTGCCGTTGTGGATGATTCCCATGGCGCTGGCCTGCGGCAACAGCTTCATCCTGAAACCCTCCGAGCGCGATCCTTCACCCAGCCTGCTGCTGGCGCAGTTGCTCAAGGAAGCGGGGCTGCCCGATGGCGTGTTCAACGTGGTGCAGGGCGACAAGACCGCGGTGGATGCGCTGCTGCATCACCCTGAAGTGGATGCCGTCAGCTTTGTGGGCTCCACGCCCATTGCCCATTACATCTACAGCACCGGTACGGCACAGGGCAAGCGCGTGCAGGCCTTGGGCGGCGCCAAAAACCATATGGTGGTGATGCCCGATGCCGACCTCAACCAGACTGTGGATGCCCTGATGGGCGCTGCTTACGGCTCGGCAGGAGAGCGTTGCATGGCCATCTCCGTGGCCGTGGCGGTAGGCGACGTGGCCGACCGGCTGGTGGAAGCGCTGGTGCCGCGCGTGAAGGCGCTCAAGGTAACACAGGGCATGGACCTTCAGGCTGAGATGGGGCCAGTGGTGACCGCCGTACACCGCGGCAAGATCGTGGGCTACATTGACGAAGGCGTGGCTGAAGGGGCCGAACTGCTGGTGGATGGACGCCATTTGACGGTGCCGGGCCACGAAGCCGGTTTCTTCCTGGGAGGCACCCTGTTTGACCGCGTCACGCCGGACATGACCATCTATCGCGAAGAGATTTTCGGACCAGTGCTGTGCGTGGTACGCGTGCCGGATTTTGCCAGTGCGCTCAAGCTCGTCAACAACCACGAGTACGGCAACGGCACGGCCATCTTTACCCGGGACGGCGGCACGGCGCGTGAATATGTGTCGCGCGTGCGGGTGGGCATGGTGGGGGTCAACGTGCCCATTCCTGTGCCCATGGCGTTCCACAGCTTTGGTGGCTGGAAGCGCAGCCTGTTTGGCGACCATCATGCGCACGGGCCTGAAGGCATCCGTTTCTACACCCGGCAGAAAGCCGTCACGCAGCGCTGGCCTGCCAGCATCGAAGCCGGTGCGCAATTTGCCATGCCCACCCATAAATAAGGGCCGCGCACACCATGCATCCCCAGCTCAACATTGCCGTCAAGGCTGCCCGCCGAGCGGGCAGCATCATCAATCGGGCCGCGCAGGACATCGAGCGCCTGACGATTACCAGGAAGGGTCCGGCCGATTTCGTGACGGAAGTGGACCGCCAGGTGGAACAGACCATCATTGACATCCTGCACGAGGCTTACCCTGATCACGCCTTTCTGGGTGAGGAAGGGGGGGCGGTGGGCGAGTCGGAATTTCAGTGGATCATCGACCCCATCGATGGCACCACCAATTTCCTGCATGGTTTTCCCATGTACTGCACGTCCATTGCCCTGGCCCACAAGGGGATTGTCACCCAGGCTGTCATTTACGATCCGGTGCGCAATGATCTCTTTACTGCCACGCGCGGCAGTGGCGCTTTTCTCAACGACCGCCGCATGCGCGTGAGCCACGAGACGCGTCTGGATGATGCGCTCATCGGCTCGGGCTTTCCCTACAGCAGCATGGAGCACCAGGAACGCTACCTGCGCATGCTGGCCGAGGTGATGCGCAAGACCGCCGGCATTCGCCGCCCCGGCTCGGCGGCGCTCGATCTCGCCTATGTGGCTGCCGGCCGTTACGACGGCTTCTGGGAAATGGGTCTGAAGCCCTGGGACATGGCGGCAGGTACATTGTTGATTCAGGAAGCAGGGGGGCTTGTCTCCGATCTGGACGGCAACAACCAGTTCCTGCAGACGGGACACGTGGTGGCGGGCAATCCGAAAATCTTCGGACAATTGCTGCCCATGGTGGCGCGCGCCTGATCAGGACGCCATGCTGGACCGCATCCGCATCGTGTTGTGCACCACCACGCACCCCGGCAACATCGGGGCTGCGGCCCGCGCCATGAAAACCATGGGGCTGTCGCGGCTTGCCCTCGTCATGCCGCGGTTTTTTCCCCATGAACAGGCCACAGCCATGGCTTCGGGCGCGGACGACGTGCTGGCCGCCGCCAGGGTTTACGCGTCGCTGCCTGACGCGCTGCAGGGTGCCACGCTGGTGGTGGGCATGACGGCGCGCGCCCGTGACCTTTCCCATCCCATGCGTCCGGTGCGCGAGGTGGCGCTACAGGTGGCCCAGGAAGTGCAGCAGGGCGAGGTGGCGCTGGTCTTTGGCACTGAAATGTCCGGGCTCTCCAACGCCGAGCTGGATGCCTGCCAGGTGCTGGCCAACATCCCGGCCCAGCCGGGTTTCAGCTCACTCAACCTGGCGGCGTCTGTGCAGATTGCCGCCTATGAGATGCGCCAGGCGCTGTTGCAGGACCGCGGTGTGGTAGGGCGTGACTATCCGCTCGCCACACATGAAGAGCTGGAAGGGTTCTACCAGCATCTGGAGCGCGTGCTCTACGGCAGCGGCTTTCTCAATCCGGCGCAGCCAGGACGCCTGATGATTCGCCTGCGCCGGCTGTTTTCCCGTGCCCGCGTGGAGCGCGAGGAAGTCAGCATCCTGCGTGGTATCCTGAAAGCCTTGTATCCGGCCGATGATGGCTCATCGCGCCCACTTTGAAAGGGATTCCTGATGCTGGACCGAATTCGCGAGCAGATCGACATCGTTTTTGAACGCGATCCGGCTGTGCGCAGTCGCTGGGAGGTGATCTCCCTCTACCCGGGCTTTCATGCCGTGTTGATGCACTGGCTGGCCCACTGGTTTTGGTGCCGTGGCTTCAAATGGCTGGGACGGTTCACCTCGCAGCTGTCGCGCGGCCTGACCGGCATTGAAATTCATCCCGGCGCCACGCTGGGCCGGCGCGTCTTCATCGACCATGGCATGGGCGTGGTGATTGGCGAAACCGCCGAAATTGGCGACGACTGCACCCTGTACCAGGGCGTGACACTGGGCGGCACCTCCTGGAACAAGGGCAAGCGGCATCCTACCCTGGGGCCCAAGGTCATCGTGGGGGCAGGGGCCAAGATCATCGGACCCATCTACGTGGGTGAGGGGGCCAAGGTGGGCTCCAACGCCGTGGTGGTGAAGGCCGTGCCACCGGGAGCCACCGTCATCGGCATTCCCGGACGCGTGGTGGAAGACGAACATCACCAGCCTGCCAAGACGGATACAAGGTTCACGGCCTACGGCCCCACAGACGACGACAAGGATCCGCTGGTGCTGGCCGTACAGCAGTTGATGCGCCATAACGAAGCGCTGGAACGAAAAGTGACTGAACTTTCCGGGGATCTGGCGCATCTTAAGGACAGGACGGAACCCTCGCAGCATTGAGATGCCGCGGGATCATCTGGGATCAGGAGAACGGAACATGGCCGTAACATTGACTTCTGCCGCTGCCCAACAGGTGCGGCAGGCACTTTCCAAACGGGGCAAGGGCGTGGGCCTGCGCGTGGGCGTCAAGCAGTCCGGCTGTTCGGGGCTGGCCTACGTCATCGATTACGCGGATGAGGCACTACCCAACGACCAGCGCTTTGAATCGGAGGGCGTGCTGGTGCTGGTGGACGCCAAACAGCTGCAGTACCTCGATGGTACCGAGCTGGACTACCGGCGCGAAGGGCTCAACGCCTCCTTCAAATTCAACAACCCCAACGTTGCCGACGCTTGCGGTTGCGGTGAGAGCTTCACCACGCGTCAGGCGTGAGCGCGCCTGTTTTTGACGCAGGCCTGCGACTGACGGTTGCAATGCCTGCCGGCTCGGCCGATGCGCTGATGCTGGCGCGTCTTGCCGAAACCAGGCGGCCCCTCGTCATTCTGACTGAAACGGCCTGGCAGGCGCAGCGCCTGCTGGAAGAAATCCAGTGGCTGGCGCCGCAGCGCGCGGTGCACCTGCTGCCCGATTGGGAAACGCTCCCCTACGATCATTTTTCACCGCACCAGGACCTCGTCTCCGAGCGGCTCTCCACCCTCTGGCAATTCACCAACGGGCAATGCGACATTGCCCTGGTCCCCATCGCCACCGCCCTGTATCGCCTGCCGCCCATCAGTCATCTTGCGGCGCGCACCTTCCTGATCCGCAAGGGACAGACCCTCGATCTTGACGGTTTTCGTGCGCAGATGACCACGGCGGGTTACGCCCATGTCACCCAGGTGGTC
Organism: Pseudomonadota bacterium; assembly: GCA_021804705.1. Lineage (GTDB taxonomy): Bacteria > Pseudomonadota > Gammaproteobacteria > Burkholderiales > Ferrovaceae > JAJZRV01. The sequence continues at coordinate 534 of JAJZHC010000058.1, read as the reverse complement.
AAGCCGGGGGAATATTGCGTGCGCGGCGGGCTGATCGACCTCTTTCCCATGGGCAGCCCGGTGCCCTACCGCATCGACCTGATGGACACCGAGGTGGAAACCCTGCGCACCTTCGATGCCGACACCCAGCGCACCCTGTATCCCGTGCCGGAAATCCGCATGCTGCCAGCGCGCGAATTTCCGCTGGATGAATCGGGTCGCGCGCGGTTTCGCGAAAACTTCCGCGAGCGCTTCGAAGGCGATCCTTCGCGCAGCGCGCTCTATCGCGATGTGGGCAACGGGCTGGCCCCCGGAGGGATCGAATACTACCTACCGCTGTTCTTCGAGTCCTGCGCCACCCTCTTCGATTATCTGCCAGCGCAGGTGACGGTCTGCCTGCACCAGGACACCACGGGCGCCATACAGGCCTTCTGGCAGTCCACCCAGGCACGCTGGAACATGCTGAAGGGTGACCGCGCCAACCCGGTGCTGGACCCCAACGAACTGTTCCTGACCGAAGACCAGTGTCTTGCGGCATTGGCGCGCTATCCGCAG
>JAJZHC010000057.1 GCA_021804705.1 Pseudomonadota bacterium | reverse complement strand
GCCACCATTGTTGGGTTTGCCAAGCTCCAGGAAGGCCTCGCCGCCATTGCGGATGATCCAGGGCACGCTGGCGAAGGTTTCCGTATTGTTGATGGTGGTGGGCTTGCCATACAGACCGTAGGTGGCAGGGAATGGCGGCTTGTAGCGCGGCTGCCCCTTTTTGCCCTCGAGCGACTCGAGCAGGGCTGTTTCCTCGCCACAGATGTACGCACCGTAACCGTGGTGGTTGAAGAGCTCGAAAGAAAAGTTCGAGCCCAGGATGTTTTTTCCCAGGAAGCCCGCGTCACGTGCTTCCTGCAACGCTTCTTCGCAACGCAGGTAAGTCGCCCAGATTTCGCCGTGGATGTAGTTATAGCCACGTGTGGCCCCCATGGCGTAGGCGCCGATGATCATGCCCTCGATCAGGGCATGGGGGTTGTAGCGCAGGATATCGCGATCCTTGAACGTGCCGGGCTCGCCCTCGTCCGAGTTGCAGACGATGTATTTGTCGCCCTGGTAGTTCTTGGGCATGAAGGTCCATTTGAGACCGCTGGGAAAACCTGCGCCACCACGGCCGCGCAGTGAGGATTTCTTGACCTCGTCCACCACCTGCTCGGGCGTCATGCCCGCCAGCACCTTGCGCAGGGCCTCATAACCGCCGCGCCTGACGTAGTCAGCGAGGCGCCAGGTGCGCTCGCCGTCAAGACCGCCCGTAATCACCTGGGTCATGACTTCAACTCCTTGAGCAGGGCATCCACTTTTTCTTCGTTCATGAAGGAGTGCATGTCGTGGTTGTTGACCAGCAGCACCGGCGCGTCGCCGCAGGCGCCGAAACACTGGCCTTCCTTGAGGCTGAATTCACCGTCGGGGGTGACCTCATTGAAGTCGATGCCCAGGCGCCGCTTGAGGTTATCGCACAGTTCGGTGGCGCCGGACAGGGCGCAGGGCAGATTGGTACAGACCGTGATCTTGTGCCGCCCCATGGGTTTCAGGTTGTACATTTCGTAGAAGGTGGCTACTTCGTACACGGCGATGGGCGTCATGCCCAGGTATTCCGCCACGCTGTTCATGACCTCGCGCGACAGCCAGCCGTGCTCGTCCTGGGCGATGCGCAACGCAGACATGACGGCCGACTGCTTCTGGTCCGCGGGGTACTTGGCAATCTCGTGGTCAATCTGTTGTTTTGATTGCAGGCTTAGCATGATCAGCGATCCACCTCTCCAAACACGATATCCTGGGTTCCGATGATGGCGACCACGTCCGCAATCATGTGGCCGCGGGACATTTCGTCCAGCCCCGCCAGATGGGCAAAACCAGGCGCCCGGATCTTGAGGCGGTAAGGCTTGTTGGCGCCATCGGACACCAGGTAAATCGAGAATTCGCCCTTGGGGGCTTCGATGCTGGCCAGGGCTTCGCCTGCCGGCACGTGAAAACCTTCGGTGAAGAACTTGAAATGGTGAATCAGTTCTTCCATGTTCTCTTTCATCTTGGCCCGCGAGGGTGGGGCCACCTTGTGGTTTTCGCTGATCACCGGGCCGGGGTTGCGGCGCAGCCAGTCCACGCATTGTTTGATGATGCGGTTGGACTGGCGCATCTCTTCGATGCGTACCAGGTAACGGTCATAGCAGTCGCCGTTCACGCCCACCGGAATGTCGAAATCCATGTCGGCATACACTTCATAGGGCTGCTTTTTGCGCAGGTCCCATTCCACCCCCGAGCCGCGCAGCATGGGGCCGGTAAAGCCCAGCGCCAGCGCACGCTCGGGCGCGACCACGCCAATGCCGACGGTACGCTGCTTCCAGATGCGGTTATCGGTGAGCAGGGTTTCGTAATCGTCCACAAAGCCGGGGAAGCGGTTGGTGAAGTCTTCGATGAAGTCCAGCAGCGAACCCTGGCGGTTTTCGTTGAGGCGCGTGGCCTTGCCCTCCGAACGTCCGCCGCGCACCTTGCTGGCCAGATGCTGGGGCATGCGATCGGGAAGGTCACGATAGACGCCCCCGGGACGGTAGTAGGCCGCATGCAGGCGCGCCCCGGAAACTGCCTCGTAGCAGTCCATGAGGTCTTCGCGCTCACGGAAGGCATACAGGAACACGGTCATCGCTCCGACGTCCAGGGCATGGGCACCCAGCCACAGCAGATGGTTGAGCACACGCGTGATTTCATCGAACATCACGCGGATGTACTGGGCCCGCAGCGGCACTTCCAGCTGCAGCAGCTTTTCCAGCGCCATCACATAGCCATGTTCGTTGCACATCATGGACACATAATCCAGACGGTCCATGTAGGGCACGGTTTGCAGGTAGGTGCGGGTTTCGGCCAGTTTTTCAGTGGCACGATGCAACAGGCCGATGTGCGGGTCAGCGCGTTCGATGACTTCGCCATCCAGTTCCAGCACCAGGCGCAGCACGCCGTGGGCGGCCGGATGTTGCGGCCCGAAGTTCATGGTGTAGTTGCGAATTTCAGCCATGGCGTTCGGTATCCCCGTAATGTTCTGGTCGAATCGTGCGCGGAACGATTTCGCGCGGCAGGATGGAGACGGGCTGGTACACCACGCGCCCCTGTTCGGGGTCGTAGCGCATCTCGACGTTTCCGGAAATGGGGAAATCCTTGCGGAAAGGATGCCCCACGAAGCCGTAATCCGTCAGGATGCGGCGCAGGTCGGGGTGGCCATTGAAGACGATGCCGAAGAGATCGAAGGCTTCGCGCTCAAACCAGTTGGCCACCGGCCAGACCGACACCACTGACGCCAGTAGCGGGTGCTGGTCATCCTCGGCAAACACCTTGATGCGCAGGCGCTGGTTAAGGCTAACGGAGAGCAGATGGATGACCGCGCAAAACCGCCGCCCGGACCAGCCCTGGTAGGTGGAATAATCCATGCCGCACAGGTCGGTGAGCTGTTCGAATTTGAGGCCGTCAGTGTCGCGCAGGCGCTGGGCCACGGAAAGCCACTGGTCGGCGCGTACGGTCAGGGTCAGTTCATCGAGCCGGATATGCTGCGAGACGACGGCCTCTCCCAGAACATCGGCCAGCGTTTGGGACAGGGTTTCGAGTGAAAGGGACATGGTCATCAGGCGACGCGCGCAATGGTGTTGGTACGGCGAATCTTTTGCTGCAACTGGATGATGCCGAACAGCAGGGCTTCGGCGGTGGGAGGGCATCCGGGCACGTACACGTCCACCGGAACCACCCGATCACAACCGCGCACCACCGAGTAGGAATAGTGGTAGTAGCCGCCACCGTTGGCGCACGAGCCCATGGACAGCACCCAGCGCGGCTCAGCCATCTGGTCGTAGACCTTGCGCAGGGCCGGAGCCATCTTGTTGCACAGCGTGCCCGCCACGATCATGAGATCGGACTGGCGCGGACTGGGGCGGAACACGATGCCAAAGCGGTCCAGATCGTAGCGCGATGCGCCGGCCTGCATCATTTCCACGGCACAGCACGCCAGGCCAAACGTCATGGGCCAAAGCGAGCCCGTGCGCGTCCAGTTGATGACGGTGTCCAGACTCGTGGTGACAAATCCTTCCTTCAATACGCCTTCAAGCGCCATGACAACCTCCTGAGTGGCACTGCAGGGCCGGAATCACTCCCACTCCAGCGCGCCCTTGACCCACTCGTAAATGAAACCCACCACCAGGATGGCCAGAAACACCATCATGGCGACAAAGCCAGGCAGGCCGATATCCTTCAGGACCACCGCCCAGGGAAAAAGGAACGCAATTTCAAGATCGAAGAGGATGAACAGGATGGCGACAAGGTAGTAACGCACATCAAAACGCATGCGGGCATCTTCAAAGGCTTCGAAGCCGCACTCATAGGGAGAGTTTTTTTCGGAATTGGGGCGACTGGGCGCCAGCAATTTACCCAGCAACGGCGGTACGACTCCCACCGCCAAGCCCACGAGGATGAAGAGCAGTACCGGCAAATAATTTTGCACCATTGCGTTCTCGCAAATATGTATGGTGCCGATGAGCAGACTCGAACTGCTACGGCTTTCGCCACCGCCCCCTCAAGACGGCGTGTCTACCAATTTCACCACATCGGCACGATCAAAAACTGCACGTTCCCGACCCTGAGGCCGGGAGGAAAAAAACCTTACTTCGGTATTTCTGAAGACTTTGAATTCGGTGCTGCGGGTACGGCCGGCGCAGAAACTGCGGGCGACTGGGGCGCGGCTTGCTGCATCACGCTGCCATTTCCCGTGCCATGCCCGGAATACCAGGTCAGCAACAGGCTGGTGGAAAAAAATACAGCGGCGAGGATGGCCGTGCTGCGGCTCAGGAAATTGCTGGCCCCGGAAGCGCCAAACAGCCCGCCAGCCGAGCCACTGCCAAAGGCCGCGCCCATGTCGGCGCCCTTGCCATGCTGGATCAGTACCAGCCCGATGACGCCCACTGCCGCCACGATATGCACCAGCCAAACTGCGGTTTCCAGCATTTGCTTCCCCAAAAATCCAATCCGTTCAGGCTGTTGCTGCAGCCCGCCCGATATCCAAGAAATCGTCGGCCACCAGCGAGGCTCCCCCCACCAACGCGCCGTCTACATCAGGCAATCCCATCAATTCTAGCGCGTTAGAAGGTTTGACGCTACCTCCGTAGAGAATTTGTAGGCCCGCCCCCACCACCCAGTCGGCATTGGACACCCGGGAACGCAGCGCTGCGTGGACTTCCTGGACTTGTGCGGGAGTGGCGCTCCTGCCCGTGCCAATGGCCCAGACCGGCTCGTAGGCCAGCACCGCTTGGGGCATGTGGCGCACGCCGACCGCCTCGAGGACAGCATCCAGTTGCCGGTGGACCACGGCCAGCGTCTCGCCTGCTTCACGCTGCGCCAGGGTTTCACCCAGGCAGATGATGGGGATGAGCGCGCCTTCGATGGCGGCCCGTGCCTTGGCTCCCACGCGCGCATCAGATTCGCCATGGCGCGCACGGCGCTCGGAATGGCCCACGATCACATAGCGACAGCCCATATCCTGCAGCATCGCCACCGAGACCTCGCCGGTGTAAGCGCCCGCGGCCTCCTCGCTGACGTCCTGGGCGCCCCAGGCGCAGGCAGAACCGGCCAGCAGGGTCTGTGCCTGGGACAGGTAGGGAAACGGTACCATGACCGCCATGGTGACGGTGGGTAGTGTGGCAGCCCCTGCGGCCACCGAATGGAGCAATGCCGGATTTGCGGCCAGGGAGCCCTGCATCTTCCAGTTCCCGGCGATGAACTTGTTGCGCATGGATGCTCCGTGACGAGGTTGGTTAACCGAATTTGCCGGTAATGTAGTCTTCCGTGGCCTTCTGGGTGGGCTTGGTGAAAATCCTGTCGGTTTCATCGAACTCAATGAGTTCGCCCAGGTACATGTACGCCGTAAAGTCCGACACCCGGGCCGCCTGCTGCATATTATGCGTCACGATGACCACGGTGTAATCCGATTTGAGATCGTGCACCAGCTCTTCGATGTGTGCCGTGGAAATGGGATCGAGCGCCGAGCAGGGTTCGTCCAGCAGGATCACCTCCGGGCGGATGGCAATGCAGCGCGCAATGCACAGGCGCTGCTGTTGTCCGCCCGAGAGCCCATTACCGCTCTGGTTGAGCTTGTCCTTGACTTCATTCCACAGGGCCGCTTTAGTGAGCGCCCACTCCACCCGTTCATCCATCTGGCGGGCGTTAAGCCGCTCGTACAGCTTCACCCCGAAAGCGATGTTGTCGTAAATGGACATGGGAAACGGCGTGGGCTTTTGAAACACCATGCCCACCCGCGCCCGCAGCAGGGTGGGGTCCACCTTGCTGTCCAGTACGTTGCGGCCATCCAGGAGAATCTGGCCGGTAGCACGGTTTTGCGGGTACAGCTCGTGAAGCCGGTTGAAGGTGCGCAACAGGGTGGATTTACCGCAACCCGAGGGGCCGATGAAGGCCGTTACCTTGTTGGACTGGATGTCCATGGAGACATTCTTGATGGCGTGAAACTTGCCGTAATAGAAATTGAGATCGCGAATGGCAATGCGCAGATTCTGATCGGAAGCTTGGTGTCGGGCACTCATGGGATAGGTCTCTGGCAACAGCCTCAGGAATTATGTTGTCGAAACAGCACGCGCGCCAGGATATTGATGCCCAGCACGCTCAAGGTGATCAGAATGGCCCCGCCCCACGCGATTCTGTGCCAGTCGTCATAAGGGCTCATGGCAAACTGGAAAATCACCACCGGCAGGTTGGCCATGGGGGCGTTCATGTCGTGGCTCATGAACTGGTTGTTGAGCGCCGTAAACAGCAATGGCGCCGTTTCGCCACTGATGCGGGCCACCGCCAGCAGCACCCCCGTGGCAATCCCGGTGCGCGCGGCCCGGTAGGAGACCAGCGCGATCATTTTCCACTTGGGGGCCCCCAACGCGATGGCGGCTTCACGCAGACTGTCCGGCACCAGTTTCAACATGTCGTCGGTGGTGCGCACGACCACTGGAACCACGATGAGCGACAGGGCCAGTGCCCCCGCCAGCCCGGAAAAATGCCCTACCCGCGCCACATAAACAGTGTATACGAACAGCCCCAACACGATGGAAGGCGCACTCAGGAGAATGTCGTTGATGAAGCGCGTGGTGGGTGCCAGCCAGCCACGGCGGCCGTATTCCGCAAGGTAAGTACCCGCCAGCACACCCACTGGCGTACCGATCAGCGTGGCGGTACCGGCCATCATGAGACTGCCCACGATGGCGTTGGCCAGCCCGCCATTGCTGCCCGGCGGCGGCGTGGGCTGCGTCAGCAGCGACCAGCTCAATGCGTCAAAGCCATAGCCCAGCAACGTGATGAGAATCCAGGCCAGCCAGAACAGGCCAAAGCACATGCCCAACGCCGACATCGTCATGTTGATGGCGTTCAGGCGCCGGCGCGCGCGATAGACCTTTTGGGCAGAGGGCGTGGCGTGCTGCATCCTAGCTCCGGGTCCCTTCCAGACGCCCCATGCGCAGCAGCATCAGTTTGGCAATGGCCAGCACCACGGTGGTAATGAGGAACAGGATCAGGCCCAGTTCGATCAGGGACGAGGTATAGAGATCGCCCACCGCCTCGGCAAATTCGTTGGCCAGCGAGGAAGCGATGCTGTTTCCGGGCGCCAGCAGCGATGGGCTGAGGCGCTGTGCGTTGCCGATGACGAAGGTCACCGCCATGGTCTCGCCCAGGGCGCGCCCCAGGCCCAGCATGACGCCGCCCACCACGCCGGTGCGGGTATAGGGCAGCACCACCTTCCATACCACCTCCCAGGTGGTGGCCCCGAGCCCGTAGGCCGACTCCTTGAGGACTGCCGGTACCAGTTCGAAGACGTCGCGCATGACCGAGGAAATGAATGGAATCACCATGATGGCCAGGATGATGCCCGCAGTGAGCATGCCAATCCCCATGGGCGGCCCCTGAAACAACGCGCCCACGCCAGGAATGGGGCCCAGCACGGCAATCAGGAGGGGCTCTACCGTTCTGGAAAACACCGGGGTGAAGACGAACAGGCCCCACATGCCGTAGATGATGCTGGGGATGGCGGCCAGCAGTTCAATGGCGGTCCCGAGCGGGCGCTTTAACCAGGCCGGGGACATTTCGGTGAGGAAAATGGCGATGCCAAAGCTGATGGGCAGGGCAATCAGCATGGCGATGAGGGAGCTGACCAGAGTGCCATAAATGGGCACCAGGGCGCCAAACTGGTCGCGCACGGGATCCCATTCGTCCGAGAGCAGAAAACCGAAACCGAAAGCCCGTATGGAGGGCAGGCTCGTCACCAGCAGCGACACCATGATGGCCAGCAGGGTGCCCAGCACGAGCACGGCAAAGCCACGAGTAAGGTATTCGAACAGCACGTCGCCGTACTGGTGCAAACGCTGCCGCGAGGTGCGTTGAACCAGGGCGTGCGGTTCAGTCGGAGAATGAGGGTTCATGTTGCTCTTATGACCTGAGAGCCGAATGATACCTGCTCCCGTACCGACTCTACAAATGAAAGGGCTGCCAGAAACACACCCGGGCGAATTTTTCTGGCAACCCCGGAAATCAGAATACCGGTTTGCCTGCGGTATCCTTGATGGCGCGCTTCCATTCGCCCACCACCAGCCTGGCCACGCTCTCGGGCATGGGCACATAGTCCAGATCCAGCGCAGCCTTGGCTCCGTTCTTGTAAGCCCAGTCGAAGAAGCCGAGCGCCCCCCGGGCCTGCTCGGGTTTGTCCTGCACTTTCTGCATCAGGATGAAGGTGGCGCCGGTGATGGGCCAGCTGGCCTTGCCCGGTTCTTCGGTGAGGATTTCGTAAAAGCCGGCAT
>JAJZHC010000056.1 GCA_021804705.1 Pseudomonadota bacterium | reverse complement strand
AAAGGCGAGCGCATCATCAGCAACGTGGTATTGATGGGCATGGGCGAACCCCTGCTCAACTACGATGCGGTGGTGAAGGGCATCGATATCCTGCTCGACGATTTTGGCTATGGATTGTCCCGTCGTCGCGTAACCCTGTCCACTTCGGGGGTGTTGCCTGCGTTGGAACGGTTGCGGGAACGGGCACCAGTGGCACTGGCTGTTTCGCTGCATGCACCAACGGACGCGTTGCGCGATGTTCTCGTGCCCATCAATCAAAAATACCCCATACAGGAACTAATGGCAGCCTGCCGTCGTTACCTGGAGGCGGGGCCCCGTGACTTCGTGACCTTCGAATATGTGCTGCTCGATGGCGTCAACGATTCCGAAGCACATGCGCGCCAGTTGATTGCCTGCGTTGCAGACGTTTCCTGCAAGTTCAACCTGATACCTTTCAATCCCTTTCCTGATTCGGGGTACCAGCGGTCACGCCCAGAAGCCGTACGACGTTTTCGCGATATTCTGATGCAGGCTGGCTTTGTCGTGACCGTGCGTAAAACCCGCGGTGACGACATCGATGCTGCATGCGGCCAGCTTGCAGGGCAGGTGGTCGACAAAAGTCGCCGCAACGTTCAAATCCCAAATCTGATCGCATGACTGAAACCAGCCCATCCAATCCTACTTCGGCGGGCGTAGGCCAGCAATTATCGGGCCTGCGCCAGAAAAAGGGACTGTCCGTTCATGATGTATCGACGCGGTTGCGATTTTCCACCCGACAACTCGCCGCGCTTGAAGAAGGCCAATACGATGTCTTACCGGACATGACGTTTGTGCGAGCCATGATCCGAACCTATGCTCGTTTTCTGGAATCCGATCCCGCACCCCTGATTGCTGCACTGGAAGTCGAGCGTCCCGACGCCGTGCCGCGCCTGATGGTTGTGCAACCCGTTTCGGTCCCGAGTCAGGGCGTGGCTTTTTTTCGCGAGGTTCGCGAGGGCAACCGGCGCTGGATCATTGCGGCACTGCTGCTGCTGGCGCTGGCGTTGGCTGGTGCCTGGGTATGGCACCTCGACGATGTGGCCAATGGTGCGGGCAGTGCGCAACAAGAAGCCCCCCAGCCTGCGGGCGCAGTCGTTCCTGCTCCCATGGTCAATCGTCCTCCAGAACCATGATGTCTACAGGCAACTTTTATCCGGCGCGACGCACGACCCGACAGGTGAAGGTCAAGGGCGTGGTTATCGGCGGCACAGCGCCTATCGTCGTGCAGTCCATGACCAATACGGATACCGCCGACGTGGCCGGTACGGTGGCGCAGGTGGCAGCTTTGGCTCAAGCGGGTTCAGAACTGGTGCGCGTCACAGTCAACACTGCCGAAGCTGCAGCGGCAGTCCCCGAGATTCGCCGTCAGCTGGACCGCCGTGGCGTTGGCGTGCCGCTGGTGGGAGACTTCCATTTCAATGGGCATAAGCTCCTCGCCGATTATCCGGAATGCGCGGCAGTGCTGGACAAATACCGTATCAACCCGGGCAATGTGGGACGTGGTTCCCGGCGCGACGAACAGTTTGCCCAGTTGATTGAGCTTGCTTGCCGTTACGACAAGCCTGTGCGCATTGGCGTGAATTGGGGCAGCCTGGATCAGGAGGTGCTGGCCCGGTTCATGGATGAGAATGCCGCCCTGGCCAATCCGGCGCCAGTGGAGATCGTGATGCGCCATGCGCTGGTGGCCTCTGCCCTGGAAAGCGCCACTATGGCGGAGCAGTTGGGTCTGCCCAAGGATCACATCATCCTGTCCTGCAAGGTCAGCGGGGTTCAGGACCTCATTTCTGTTTACCGCGATCTTGCCTCGCGCTGTGACTATCCGCTACACCTGGGTCTCACCGAAGCCGGAATGGGTTCCAAAGGCATCGTGGCTTCCACAGCGGCCATTGGCATTCTCCTGCAAGAGGGGATTGGTGACACCATTCGGGTTTCACTCACGCCCGAGCCCAATGGTGACCGCACCCAGGAAGTCGTGGTGGCCCAGGAAATCCTCCAAACCATGGGACTGCGTGCGTTTACCCCCATGGTGACGGCCTGTCCGGGTTGCGGGCGTACCACCAGTACTTATTTTCAGGAATTGGCCAGCCGTATCCAAGGCTACTTGCGTGAGAGCATGCCGCAATGGCGCAACGATTATCCCGGTGTTGAGCACCTGCACGTGGCCGTCATGGGCTGTGTGGTCAATGGTCCAGGGGAGAGCAAGCTGGCCGATATCGGAATCAGTCTGCCGGGTTCTGGCGAGCGGCCGGTGGCACCGGTTTATGTGGATGGAGAAAAGACCGTCACGCTCAAGGGGGACCGTATTGCTGAAGAATTTCAAGCGATTGTTTACGAATATGTACAACGTCGCTATGGTGCAACCCAGACCAAACGGGTTGGTTAATCGATGAATCAACAAAAATTTCAGGCCGTGCGCGGCATGAACGACATCCTGCCCAATGATACACCAGCATGGGCCTTCCTTGAAGAAACGCTGCGTCGCTGGCTCAATCAATACGGCTATCGAGAAGTGCGTTCGCCGGTTCTGGAACCTACGGGGTTGTTTATTCGTTCCATCGGCGAAGTGACCGACATCGTCGAAAAGGAAATGTACACCTTCGTGGATGGGCTGAATGGCGAAAGTTTGACTTTGCGACCCGAGGCGACTGCCTCCTGTGTGCGGCTGGCGGTGCAGCACAATCTGCTCTACGCGGGTCCGCAGCGTCTTTGGTATCTGGGGCCCATGTTTCGTCACGAGCGTCCGCAAAAGGGACGGTATCGCCAGTTTCATCAATGTGGAGCCGAGGCGCTGGGTTTTGCCGGACCCGACATCGACGCCGAGCTGATCGTCATGACGGCGCGTTTGTGGGAGATGCTGGGGCTGCGGGACGTGACGCTGGAAATCAATTCCATTGGAAGCCTGGAATGTCGCCAGCAGCATCGTCAAAAACTGATTGCCTATTTTGAAGGCCATCTTGATGTGCTGGATGAAGACGCAAAGCGTCGTCTTCATTCCAATCCGTTGCGGATACTGGATAGCAAGAACCCGGCGATGGCTGCCATCATTGAGGGCGCACCGCGCTTGATGGACATCCTGGACGACGCCTCTGCACTCCATTTTGAGAAATTGCAGATCCTCCTGCGTGCAGCTGGACTGTCATATCGCATCAACCCCCGTTTGGTACGCGGTCTGGACTATTACAATGCCACGGTGTTCGAGTGGGTCACGCCGTTGTTGGGTGCCCAGAGCACCATTTGTGGCGGCGGTCGTTATGACGGCCTGGTGGAGCAGTTGGGCGGGAAAGCTACGCCCGCATGCGGTTTTGCCATGGGGCTGGAGCGTCTCCTGGCATTGCTTCATGAATTGCGCACCAACCCTCAACCAGTGATTGGGCCAGAGGTTTATGTGGTTCACCAGGGAGTGGGTGCGCAGGAAGCCGCTTTCCTGATTGCCGATGCCGTACGATCTGCCGGCCATGCCGCGGTGCTTCATTGTGGTGGTGGTAATTTCAAGGCTCAGCTGAAACGCGCGGACGGCTGTCAGGCCGCCTACGCTTTCATCGTCGGTGAGGATGAGGTGCGCCAGCACACGGTCAGCATCAAACCGCTGCGAGGCCAGGGCCCTCAACAAACCTTGTCGCTGCAGCAAGCGATTCAACTTTTGAAGTAGGACAGCCTTATGTACGATCTGGAAGAGCAGGAAAAAGTAGACGCCATCAAGGCCTGGTGGAAGGATTATGGTCAGTGGGTGTGGGGCGCCGTTCTTGTTTTGGCCGTTGGTTATGCAGGCTATCAGGGTTGGCAATATTACCAGCGAAACCAGGCAGCCAAGGCAGGTGTGCTGTTTGAAGCGGTGCGTGTGGCAGCCCAGCAAGGGGATGCGGCGAAAACGTTGCAGGCCGCAAGCGTGTTGCAGGAAGCCCAACCAGATAGTGCGCTGGCCACGCGCGGGGCACTCATTGCAGCAGCGGTGAACCATGCCAAGGCTGACAATGCGGCCGCGCAGACCCAGCTGCAATGGGTTGTCGGGCATGCCAGGGAGGCTGCGCTGGTCGACCTTGCGCGTTTGCGCCTGGCAGGATTGTTGGCCGACGACAAAAAATATGATGACGCGTTGCGCCTGCTCGACGCCAATCACGAACCCGACTTTGCCGCACTCACGGCAGATCTTCGTGGCGACATCCTGCTCGCATTGAAGCGTACGGACCGAGCCCGCGAGGCGTACAAGCTGGCTGTAGAAAAATCTCCCTCCGAGGATGTGTTGCATCAGATTGCCCAAAGCAAGCTCGAAGCATTGGGAGATCCCAAATGAGGATGACGATGAGCGCCGTGGTTCGAGTATTGCGTCAGGGCTGCGCATTCCTGGTCATCGGTTTGGTTCTGGCAGGCTGTGGCACGGAGTCATTTCCCGTGACGCCGCTGCAACCGCTGCGTGCGCCCTTGACCATCGATGTTAAATGGAAGAAAAACTACAACTCAAGCGAACGCTCGATCTGGTCTCCCATGCAGTATTTAACAGCCGAAACCCCTGGGCTGATGGCCCCACTGGTTTATCGAGACACGCTCTTTATCGCCAACGAAGCCGGCGATTTGCGCGCGCTGGAGCCGCTTTCCGGCAAGGAACTGTGGACCGTCAAAACCAAGGAACTATTTTCTGCAGGGGTTGGTTCAGGCCAGGACATGTTGTTACTGGGTAACCGCAGGGGCGAGGCGCTGGCCTATGACCTGAAGGGTGCGCTTTTGTGGCGTTCCCAATTGTCCAGCGAGCTCATGGTTTCCCCGGAGGCCGAAGACGGGGTGGTGGTGACGCGCACGGCTGATGGCCACATCTTCGGGCTCAATGCCGCAGACGGAAAACGCCGCTGGATGCTGGTTCGACCCATGCCTGTGCTGGTGCTTCGGGGCGTGGGTGGGCTGACACTCGGTCGTGGCGCAGCCATGATCGGCATGCCTGGCGGCAAACTGCTGGCGTTGAATCTGGCCAATGGTAATGTGGGATGGGAATCTTCAGTATCTGTGCCCAAGGGGTCTACCGAACTGGAGCGGGTCAATGATGTCGTGGGCAATCCGCTTGTGGGTTTCCGCGATGTCTGTACCGCCACCTATCAAGGAAAAACAGCCTGCCTGGACGCCACTTCGGGCCAGGTGCTCTGGTCAAGGGACATTTCTGCCGTGGGCGCCATAGTGGCTGATGGCAACAAACTATTCCTCACGGATGAGAAAAGCAACGTGCTGGCCATCAACCGTACCAGTGGCACCGTGGCCTGGAAGGAAGAGTCCTTGCAGGGGCGATATCTTGCGCCTCCCGTTGTCACACAGGATTATGTGGTGGTAGGGGACATCGAAGGCATCGTGCATTTCCTTTCACGCTCAGATGGGGCTGAAATCGGTCGGAGTAAAACTGAAAACGTCCCCATTACCGAACCCCCCGTGGTGCTTGGCGAAAACCTTGTTCTGGTGAGAAACCGGAATGGCAGGATTTTTGCGCTGGGCCCCCAGTAATGGCGTCCTGACCATGCTCCCAACAGTCGTTATTGTGGGCCGCCCCAACGTGGGCAAGTCCACCCTCTTCAACCGACTGACCAAGTCCCGAGCAGCGCTCGTCGCCGACTTGCCGGGGCTTACCCGTGACCGCCACTATGGGCGCGCACGCTTTGGCGAGTTGCAGTATCTGGTGATCGACACCGGAGGTTTTGAACCCGTGATACGGGAGGGAATCCAGGTGGAGATGGCGCGTCAGACGCTGCAGGCCATGGATGAAGCAGACCGCATCATTTTCCTTACCGATGGTCGTGCAGGCCTCACGCCTGGAGACCGCAGCATCGCCGAAGAGCTTCGGCGGCGTGCCAAGCAGGTGACGGTGGCCGTCAACAAGGTTGAAGGCATGCCAGGCGATCAGGTCACAGCCGAATTCTATGAGCTTGGGCTGGGAACACCGATCCCCATCTCGTCAGCCCATGGTGAGGGCATTTCCACACTGGTGGAACAGGCGTTATCCGGGTTTGCCCCGGAACAGGAAGCCGCTCCTCCGCGTGACGATACGATCCCCCGTATTGCCATTGTGGGGCGTCCCAATGTGGGTAAATCCACGCTCGTCAATCAGTTACTGGGTGAAGAGCGCATGATTGCCTTTGACCAGCCGGGCACCACACGGGACAGTATTTATGTGGATTTTGAAAAGGGGGGTAAGCGTTACACCCTGATCGATACCGCGGGATTACGCCGACGCGGCAAGGTCTTCGAGGCAGTGGAAAAATTTTCGGTGATCAAGACCATGCAGGCTGTTGAAGATGCCAATGTGGTTGTGCTCACCCTGGATGCCCAGCAGGATATTTCAGACCAGGATGCCCATATCGCCGGATATATCCTCAATGCGGGCAGGGCGGTGGTTGTGGCCGTCAACAAGTGGGACGGGCTTGAAACCTATCGCCGGGACACGGTCAAGAGTGAGTTGGTGCGCAGGCTCGGTTTTCTTGATTTTGCCAACTACCTGTTCATTTCGGCCCTGAATGGCAGCGGGGTCAAGGGATTGTTGCCTGCAGTGGATGCAGCCTATGCGGCCGCCATGGCCAAGCTGTCCACGCCCAAGTTGACGCGCATCCTGCAAGCTGCAGTCACCCAGCACCAACCTCCCAAGGCGGGCCCCTTTCGCCCCAAATTGCGTTATGCTCATCAGGGTGGGCATAACCCGCCCATCGTCGTGGTCCACGGGTCGGCCATTGCACACATTTCCGAATCCTATCGGCGTTATCTTGAAAATACGTTCCGGAATGCCTTCGAACTCAAGGGAACCCCCTTGCGCGTGGAGTTCCGTCAGGGCCATAACCCGTTCGCAGACCGCAAACCCAAGCCATTGACCGAGTCGGAACAAAACCAGTTGCGGCGCGCGCGCCGGCGCGGGCGTAAGCTCTTTGGGAAGCAGTAAAACCCCTTTATTGGCAATTATTTACAATAAGTAGTAAAATCCCACGACGGGGCAATCATTTTTAAAACAAAGTCTTCTGGAGACAAAAATAATGAGTACGAAAGGGCAACTCTTACAAGACCCGTTTCTCAACGCACTCCGTAAAGAACATATTCCCGTTTCAATCTACCTGGTTAACGGCATCAAACTACAAGGCCAGGTGGAGTCTTTCGACCAATACGTGGTGCTGTTGAAAAATACCACCACTCAAATGGTATACAAGCACGCCATTTCCACTGTTGTCCCGGCACGTTCTGTGTCCATGCCCACGACCGATTCCGTCTCAGAAAGCTGATGGCGCAATGACGGATTCTGGCCCATTGGTGGGCCGGGGTCGCAAGTCCCCACCCAGAAAATCTGAAGCAGTAGGTGCTCTGGAAACCACAGAGCAGGTCGTCGGAGATCCACAGCGGGCCATCCTGGTCAGCCTCGATTTAGGTCGTGATTCTGATAGCGTGGATGAGCTGGCACTGCTGGCCCAGAGCGCAGGCTTGACTGTGGCTAATACGGTACTGGGCAAACGTCTCAAACCGGATTCAAGCACTTTCGTGGGTAGCGGCAAACTGCAGGAAGTCGCCGAGCGGGTGAGTGCAGAACAGGCGGGGCTCGTCATCATGAACCACGACATCTCTCCCGCCCAGGAACGCAATATCGCCCGTATCCTGGGTTGCCGGGTCATTGACCGCACCAGCCTGATCCTGGATATTTTTGCGCAACGCGCCCGCAGTCATGAAGGATTGCTCCAGGTGGAGTTGGCCCAATTGCAACGTCTGGCCACGCGGCTCGTGCGCGGTTGGACCCATCTGGAACGGCAAAAAGGCGGGATTGGACTGCGCGGTCCTGGTGAGACGCAGTTGGAGACAGATCGTCGGTTGTTGGGTAAACGGGTCAAGACCCTGAAGGAGCGTCTTGCCAAAGTGCGTCGCAGTCACCGCACGCAGCGACAGGCCCGTGGCAGAGCAGGGGTGCTGCAGGTTTCTCTGGTGGGCTACACCAACGCGGGCAAGTCCACCTTGTTCAATCGGCTGACCCACGCCAAAGCGTATACCGCGGACCAGCTGTTTGCCACCCTTGATACGACCACCCGCAAACTCTACCTTGGTCCTGAAGCAACGGTGGTGTTATCTGACACGGTCGGGTTCATTCGCCATTTGCCACACACCCTGGTGGCGGCATTCAGGGCTACCCTCGACGAGACTCGGGATGCCGACTTGCTGGTGCACGTGGTAGACAGCGCCGACCCTGAGCGCGATGAGCAGATCGCGGCGGTTAATGCCGTGCTTGCGGAAATCGGTGCGGACCAGGTGCCG
>JAJZHC010000055.1 GCA_021804705.1 Pseudomonadota bacterium | reverse complement strand
ATGGTTGACAAGGTGAATGCACCACTTGTGGCATCAGCAACAGTACCCGTGACAATCACGGGACCCGAGCCCGATTGTTGTTCTGCATACACAGAAGCGTTTGGCGTAGCGATCCCGCTGATTGAGCCTGACACCACTTCAGCAGTGGCAGTCACCGTAGGCTTGAGAAGATATTTTCCGCTGCCCCCCGCGACTACAATGGACTTGCATGCATTAAAGTCGAGAACCAGATCGGCCATTGTTCCTGCCTGCACCACAAAAGGACCGACGATCTTGTAGCCGCTTTGCTGGCTACTGGGGGTTGCCAGTGGGATCTGGAGCGTCGAGCCCGTCAGCACCAACGCGTTAGCCCAAGGTTGCGCGTTGCCGTTGGCCTTGAGCACCAGACGCACCTGCTGATAGGTTCCTGCCGGCAACGGCGCGATGCCCAAGGAAAGCATGGCCCCGTTGGTCAAATTAAGTAAATCAATGGGCTGGGCCACGCTGGCGCTTACAGGGATGCTTGTCCAGTTGTTGCCATCGGAAGAAATTTCAACATGATCCACGGTAACGTACACGTGGTCATAACCGCATGCTGGAGAATCCGCCAACAGTACGTTGAGGTTGCCTGAAGATGCGCCGCCCCCACCCCCGCCGCCACCGCAGGCCGACAGGAAAAGCACTCCCAGCAAGCCCATACAAAGAAAAAGTCGCTGCCGAAGAATAGTAACCGTCATGTTGATCTCCTAAGAATTAATTGCCCGAACGGGGCATTACTAGTCTTGGCGCCCCATGCGCCTTCTGAGCTCCCAGTGGATATTTCCCGAGTTTCGTGTATTATATGGGAATATTTCACATATTGCAAACAGACCTCACGTCCAAAAGGCGGGAAGGCATGATGGATCCAAGGAGCATACGAATGATGACAGACTGGTCGACGCTATTCATGACAACCCTTTATCCCTTGTTGATTGTCTGCGGCATCATCTTTCTTTCATGGACCACGATCCAAAGACGAAGGAACATGGAAAAACTGAAGGACAATGTCAATCAGAAACTTGCTGCCAAAGTGCAGTTGACAGCCAAAGACATCATCCATATCGGGAAGGGATTCGACCTTTCTCCTAAGAGCAGCGGTGATGTCATCTACAGGCTATATACCGGCGCCAACGATACGGACTCCTATGCAATACTCAAGGCCCTGGTTTCCGATCTTGAAAAGGAGGAGGCATTTGACGACCTGCCCGATGAGGTAAAGCCTTCATTGACGCGTATCGTCAAGTTGATAGACCACACGAATGACCCTGCTGACAAGTATATTCTCCTGCCCATCACCACCACGTTGAACAAGTACGTGGAGTTGAAGGCAGAACAGGAAAAAGCAAAGAGACAAACCAATCGCGCCTACTTCATCACGATCATCAGCTTCATAGTGGGAACAACCAGCTTCTACTTTACGCTCAAATCCCCCTCGGCAGACGACATTAAACATACCGTGGAACAGGTGATGGGCGAAAAATCAATGGCGAATCCTGCAGAAAGGTAACTGCATGCCCCTGCCGTGAATATTCATTCAGGAATGCTAGATTGCGTGAATATATAAAAGGAGAATCAAATCGTGATAGAACCTACCCGAAAAACCAACCCCTTCGTCATTGCAGCCTCTGTAGCGGTGATCCTTTTCAGTGCAGTGGGCATCGCGGCGTTGACCGGCTACCTTCCCAAGCACAACAACGACAGCGAAATGACGACGCCCCCGCCCTCCGAGGGACCGCGCATTGCTGAGCGACCCCAAGACCTGTTAGGTCCCTTGCCGCAACCGGGGTCCCGCCCCGTTTCGCAAGTCCCTCCGGGACCGATTCAACCTTCAGTCTGCGCGGATTGTGGCGTGATTACTGGTATCCGGCTGGTGGAAAAGCAGGGTGAAGGCGGTGCTTTGGGCGTGGTAGCCGGCGGCCTCGTGGGAGGAATTCTGGGGCATCAGGTGGGTGGCGGGGCAGGCAAGGACCTGGCCACCATTGCTGGTGCCGTGGGCGGTGGGTATGCGGGGAATGAAATTGAAAAGCGGGCCACAAGCACCCAGATTCATGAAATCACTGTGCGCATGGATGACGGCCGGTCTCACGTCCTGTCGCAGCGGGCCAATCCAGCCTTTAGAGTCGGTGACCGGGTGCGGGTCATCAATGGCGCCCTCCGGCCTTTCTAGGCCGTACGACAAGGGGAAGGCCCCTGGGGGCCATCCCCCTGACATTACTTCTTCTTGGCCTTCTTGCCGGCGACGGCAGACTTGAACGTGGCGCCAGCGGTGAAGCGCGGCACGGTCGTAGCGGCAATCTTGAGTTCCTTGCCGGTTTGAGGATTGCGACCGGTACGGGCAGCGCGCTTTGAAGACTTGAAGGTCCCGAATCCCACCAAGGTAACGGAATCGCCTTTGCTGACTGCCTTGACTACGGTGTCGATGGCAGCAGACAAGGCCCGTTCAGCAGCAGCCTTTGAGAGGTCAGCTTCCTTGGCAATGGCTTCGATGAGTTCGGATTTGTTCATGCAATATCTCCTCGTGATAGTGATGTTGGTGGTCGGCGCTGCCTTCCCTGGAAAGTCTGGCGCATGAAGCGCGATGATCTTTTTGTCCTTGGACAGGCGTTTTATTGCCAGTTCGGCTTTCAGGGCTTCTGATTTTGAACCGAACAACCGTGATCCTACCAAGCAAACCGGCGGATGGGAACGGGTATATCGCGCTCCCAGGCCTTTACAGTGGGTTTGATACCGGCGCGCAACATCTGTGGTGATTCCGGCATAGAGGGACCCATCAATGCATTCAATCAGGTACAAAAACCAGGCGGAGGGCGGCATGGCCCCCATCATGACATGATTGCGGCGCAATTTCCTCCCCTCGATCCCCAGAAAAGCGGGCCATCCGTCGGGTTGGGTCTGCTTTTTTCAGTAATCCTTTTCCTTACAGATCATTTGGATCAATTTCACTAAAATAGACAGTACCGCAGCATTTTAAAGAATAAAGGGGAGGTCCAATGGACGCCGATCAGGAACTGCAACGCGCCTTGATGGAAATCGGGATTCCGCCCAGACCGGACATTTTGACGCACCTTGATGCGGAAGCCCGAAAGGAAGACCCCGATTACAGGAAAATCGAGAAACTAATCAGCGCCGATGTGGGAATTTCTGCCGCCCTCATCAAAACCATCAATTCCCCCCTGTATGGACTTCGGACCAAAGCCTCTTCCGTGCATCAGGCCATCAACCTGCTGGGCATGTCCTCCGTCACGCGCGTCGTGACGGGCATGACGCTACGCAACATTGCCGCGGGCGCAAACCTCACCGAGGTAGAGGAGTTTCTGGAATCCTCGGCGGAAAGAGCACTGGTGACCGCCTACATCGCCAGGATGTTGGGAACCATCAACAGCGACCACGCCTTCACCTTCGGGCTATTCCAGAATTGCGGCATCCTCTTGCTGATTGCGCGCCGTCCCGGTTACAAAAAAGTCCTGGAGTTGGCCAGAAGAACCCCGGAAAGGATCATGGCCCATACCGAAATCGAGCATCTGGGCATTTCGCATACCTACATTGGTTCACTGATGGCCAAGGAGTGGGGATTGGGCGATGCCATCACCGAAGCAATCTGGCACCACCATGACTACGAGGAAATCACCCGACAACATGGCCAGGATGCTGCGGAAAAGCCGCATCTGAAAGAAACCCGGGATTTGATTGCCCTCGGTTTGTTGGCCGAAAGGGCCATCCAATACAATCCCGAATTCGAGAAGGGCGCTGACTGGGTTTCAGGTGGACGCATTGCACTTGAACATTTCGGATTTTTTGACGACAACTTCCACAACATTGCACAAAAAGTGCAGGAAGTGCTCAGCGAGTTGCCTTGAAACGCCGGCGTTGCAGGTATTCCAGCACCTCACGCTGGTTGCCGCTAAAAACGATCCTGGCTTCCTTGCGCTGCCGCTGAAAGGCGTACATGGGATCATAGTACTCACGCAAGAGTCCCTCGATCCAGCCCCGGTGTAAATCCACCGTACCGCTTCTGGCCTGGTCTTCCAGTGCGGCATCCATGATGCCGGACAGACGCTGGCTGCGCTCGCCTCCCAGGCGCCTGGCGATACTGTCAATGCTTTGACGAAGACGCTGTGCATGGGCCGCCACACCTTGCTCTTCCCCAAAGTGGCACATAAACTGGCGTCTGAGATCGATCACGTAGTCACTGAGAATGCGCTCGACACGACTTGCAAAACCGTCTTCCAGCCAGACCAGCGGACATTGCTGCATATGTTGATAGAGGGTGAGTGGCACTGAACAACTGCCGATAATGGGGCCTTCGTCTTCGATGACGAAATGTTCCGTTCCGGCAGCGCGCTGCCGGAGCAGATCAATCGCCAGGGCGTTCTCAAAGTCGATTTGCGACGGCTGTGGCGTGACCTGTTTGCCAAAACTGGAGCCCCGATGATTGGCGTGACGCTCCAGATCCAAGGCGTGACCCAGTCTGGCCAGCACCTCCGTCTTTCCGGTGCCAGTCAGCCCGCCCAGCAACACGAAGTCACATTGGGCCATTGCTGCACTGGTGGTATCCATGAGGAAGGTCCGCATGGCCTTATAGCCCCCCACAACTCTGGGAAAATCGACCCCCGCTTCGTGAAGCCATGCTTGCGCAATCTGTGAACGCAATCCTCCACGAAAACAGTACAGATAACCCAGCGGGTTGGCACGGGCGTAAGCTGACCAGGCCGCGATGCGCTCCTCCCTGATCTTGCCGGAAACGAGGCCATGGCCCAATGCCAAAGCAGCCTCCTGGCCGCTTTGCTTGTAGCAGGTTCCCACCTTCTGGCGCTCCACGTCGTTCATCAGGGGAAGGCTAATGGCCCCGGGGAAAGCCCCCTTACTGAATTCCGCCGGGGCTCGTACGTCCATCAGGGGCCGATTGTCGAGAAATAACGCGCGGTAATCGGCACTGTCCTCGCGCATCAACGCACCTCAATGGCGAAGCGCTGTCGGGACACCATCTTGCCGATGGATGACAGAACCAGACCCAGTTCGGCAGCCACGGCAAGGAACTCGTCCTCGCCTGCTGCATCCACGGCCACCAGCAATCCGCCACTGGTCTGCGGGTCGCATAGCAAAAGCATTTGGGTAGGGGTAAGCGGTGAAATGCGCGCACCATAGCTGTCGAAATTTCGCATTGTGCCTCCTGGCGCAGCACCCTGTTCCAGGTAGTCATCGAGGTGGCCGAGTCGGGGAACGGCGTTGTAATCCAGTCGGGCAGTCACCCCGCTACCTTCGGCCATTTCCACCAGATGGCCCAGCAGCCCGAAGCCGGTGACGTCAGTCATGGCTCGCACGCCCACCAACTTTCCAAAACGGCTGCCCGGCTTGTTCAGAGTACACATCCAGTCGCGGGCCACACCCTCGTCATCGGCACGCAGCAGTCCCTTTTTTTCGGCAGTGGTGAGGATGCCTATCCCCAGGGGTTTGGTGAGGTAGAGTTTGCAGCCCACGGTGGCCGTGTCATTGCGCTTGAGATATCGCTTCTCGACGATGCCTGTGACTGCCAGCCCGAAAATGGGTTCGGGGGAATCGATGGAATGCCCTCCGGCCAGCGGGATGCCGGCAGCATGGCAGGCGACGTGACCGCCGCGAATAACTTCCCCGGCTATTTCCGGTGGCAGCACGTTGATGGGCCATCCCAGGATGGCCACGGCCATCAGGGGGTCGGCACCCATGGCATAGATGTCGCTGATGGCGTTGGTGGCGGAGATGCGGCCAAAGTCAAAAGGGTCATCGACGATGGGCATGAAGAAATCCGTGGTGGAGACGAGGCCGCGTTCGCCGTCGATAGCATACACCGCAGCATCATCACGCGAGGCATTGCCGACCCAGAGTTTTGGATCGGACTGCTGCGTCCCGACCCCGGCCAGAATCACATCCAGCATCTGCGGTGAAATTTTACAGCCACAACCAGCACCGTGACTGTACTGGGTCAAACGAATTGGATTGCTCATAATATGGGGTTGCCAAGACTTGGGTTGCAACATGATACCGGAGTCGTTCATTACAGTCCGGCACGGCAGATGACCGTCATACCACGAAAACAATGTCATAAAAGGGGTGAGTGCCTGGTCATCCGTGCGTTAGCGCACAGCCCATCAAAGAATCAGGAATCCCACTTTATGCCCTGTGCAAATTTCCGGGTCCGGCTCTCCCTTTGGCAAGGCATCATCAGGGCATTACCTCGACATATTCGTAGATCTCACAATCCGTAATTTGTCGGCGCAATGGCGGTGACAACCTGGCAAACCATTCTCGAGGTGCATGGCGATCAATTTCCATACCCATAAACCGGATCAGATCGCAAATTGGCTCGACAACGTTGAGGCGATAAACGTCATCTTTTTGCACGTAGGCCCTATACAAGTTTTTCATGCAATTGCGACGGCACCAAGGCAATGCTTCGCAAACATCGCAAGGCATGTCGGGGTGAGATTGCAAGGAGCTGCGGTGCAACCAGTTTTCGCCGATGTCCCCTTGCTGCATAGTCGGCAGATACATCATGTCTGGGCAGGGAAAGACCTTTCCATCCGGCATGACGTTGATCAAATGAGTGGATGCCCGACATTGGGTCAAGCCAGCATACATTTCGCGCGCCCGGTTGGGGAACAATTTGTTTCGGACGATCCCCATCAGGGGGATGACCGGGTAGACCATGTCACTTTGTGCAAAGAATCTAGCAATCAATTGCGCCAATACTTCCTGACGTTTATGCACTGCGTCTCCGGCGTATTTCTCGTCGGCCACAAGTTGAAAATAGACGTAATCAAAATTTTTCGTCAGCTCGTCGATTTCCGTGAAGCTGGTATTGGCGTCATTCCATGTCATACGGGCCGTCATGCTGCCACTCACACGGTCACGCACATACCGCATGTTCTTCAATACCTGGCGGTAGATGCCGCGACCACGGTAGCTGTCGGTAATCGCCTCACCGCCATCGATAGAGATGAGAATGTTGGATAGCCGCCCCAGTATCTCGTTGGGCAGGCTGTCGAGTAACGTTCCATTGGTTTGCAGCTGAAAACGGAATAAAGGAAATCGCTGCATCACGGCAGAGATAAAACGAACATTTAGCGTCGGCTCCCCACCGTAAAAAGTGACATAAATCTCCTTTCCAGAAAAGTGCGTGTCAACGAAGCACTCCAATTGGTCGAGGTCATAGCCCACCTGTAGTTGTGAGCCCAGAACATCGCCAACCCCCAGTGAACAATAGCTACATTTCAAATTACACTTGAGCGTAGTAAGCAGCTGCAATTCAACGCGACTTCCTTTAATTGCGTCGGACTGGATATGTTGAAGCTTTTGTTCTATGCGATTATTCATTTATATTCCATTCGTCAAACCGCCAGGCCACCCACATATGCCGACCGGTATTTCAATCGCCGCACCATGTACTTAAGAATTGTCAGCGTATATGGTTTGGTTGCGTCCACGCTGCTTCGCTAGATACATCCGACGATCGGCAGCCTCAACCAACGCTTGGCAGGTAGCACTTCCGTCCTGACGAAGCTCTGCCAGACCAATGCTTGCAGTCAAACGGAAATTCATAGCCAATTCTCCAAAACCAAACTCCTGAAGCCGGGTCATTGCCTGTCTTGCTTCTGCCAAGTCCGTGTCTGGCATGATGAGCAAGAACTCCTCGCCCCCCCAACGCACCAAAATGTCGGAAAGTCTCATTTTTTTGATCATTGCCGCAGTAGCAGTCACCAGTATTCTGTCACCCACATCGTGGCCATGGTTGTCATTGATTTCCTTAAAATGATCAAGATCGATAAAGGCAACGGACAAGTTAGCCTGGCTACGGATGGCGATTTGAAACTGCAGATTGAGTAGCTCTTCACCACTACGGCGCGAGTGCACTCCTGTCAACGGGTCGTTGATGGCCTGTATGAATAGCGCAATCATGAATGAAAGCTGGCTCATGCAAGCCAGCCCAGAGACTCCGGCAATAAGGGTTTGCAGCCAGAAGGCACCTGCGAATGAGGGCCATCCCAACATCGGTCCTGAGAATAACCCAGAAAAGGCTTGAGTGATCAACAAGGGCAATGCGATGAACAGGCTTTCAGCTAGCGCCAATGGAAAAATTGATATGCCTGCCAGCAGTACGAAGGGTAGATAGGCATAGCCTGTCTTGATGGCCTCAGAGATACCTTGTAAGTGGTAATGAGCCAAAACATCCTGCGTGATGAAGTAAAAAACACCCGGGATGACAAACAGCATCGCCAGTGCGCGGTAGGCGTTCCACATGCTGTTGTTTGGTCGCCAGTACAAAGCCGTCATGGCAAATGCCATACTGGTTACCATGCGGATCAATGCCAGGGACGCCCACAAAGACGATGGAAGAAACAGAAAATCCACGATGATCCACAAGGGTGTCAGTATGGCGAAAAGAACCGCCATAAGCCTGACGCGCCGAATGATGATCTGGGC
>JAJZHC010000054.1 GCA_021804705.1 Pseudomonadota bacterium | reverse complement strand
CAACATGACCCCCCAGGAAACGCGTGTGGCCATCATGGAACTGGGCGTGCCCCAGGAAATTCATGTGGAACGCGCCTCAGCACGGGGGTTGGTGGGCAACATCTACTGGGGTCGCGTGGCCCGGGTGCTGCCCGGCATGCAGTCGGCGTTCGTCGACCTCGGACTGGAACGCGCCGCCTTTCTCCATGTAGCGGACATCTGGGCACCCCGAAACTCCGACGAACCGACCCGCCCCATCGAAAAAATACTCTCCGAAGGACAATCGTTGATGGTGCAGGTCATCAAGGATCCCATCGGCACCAAGGGCGCCCGCCTGTCCACCCAGATCGGCATTGCCGGACGCTACCTGGTCTACCTGCCCCAGGAAAACCACATCGGGGTTTCGCAGCGCATTGAAAGCGAGGAAGAGCGCAATCAATTACGCGAACGCTTTCAAGACATCATTCCACCCGACACCCAGGGCGGATTCATCGTCCGGACCGTGGCAGAATCCACTTCCGACAGGGAGTTGCTGAAAGATCTCGAATATCTCACGCAACTGTGGTCCGACATTCTGCAGACCTGCAAGCAGTCTGCCACACCTGCCCTGCTCTACCAGGACCTTAACCTGGCCCAACGCGTCATTCGCGATTTCGTGATGGAGGATACCGACCGCGTGCTCGTGGATTCACGCGAGACCTTTCACAAACTGCTGGACTTCGCCACCCACTATTGCCCACAGGCCGGGCCGGTGCTGGAACACTACAGCGGCGCTCGCCCCATTTTTGACCTGTTCGGCGTCGAGGAGGAAATCGAGAAAGCACTGGCGCGCCGCGTGGATCTCAAATCCGGCGGCTATCTGATCATCGACCAGACCGAGGCGATGACCACCATCGACGTGAACACCGGAGGATTTGTCGGTGTACGCAACTTTGACGACACCATATTCAAGACCAACCTGGAAGCTGCGCAAGCCATGGCGCGCCAGTTGCGACTGCGCAATCTGGGTGGCATCATCATTGCCGACTTCATCGACATGGACAACGAAGAACACCGTAATGCCGTTCTGAGCGAGTTCAGCAAGGCCTTGTCGCGCGACCGCACACGCATCTCGGTCAATGGTTTCACCACCCTGGGGCTGATCGAACTGACCCGCAAGCGCACCCGTGAAAGCCTGGCACATGTGCTCTGCGAACCCTGCCCCTGCTGCAAGGGCAGCGCGCAACTCAAGACGCCGCAAACCGTGTGTTATGAAATCCTGCGCGAAATCGTCCGCGCCGCCCGTCAATTCGAAGCGCGCGAATATCGCATCATTGCCCACCAACGGGTGATCGATCTTTTTCTGGACGAAGAATCGCAGGGGCTGGCTGGCGTCAGTGACTTCATCGGCAAGCCCATCAGCCTGCAGGTGGAATCAGGTTCGAATCAGGAGCAGTACGACGTCATCCTGGTGTGATTACATCAGGCGCTGCACCAGCATCTCCAGCGCGCCCACCAGAATGGTCAGGGTCAGCTGGAAAATGACCATGAGAATCACCGGCGTCAGATCCACGGTACCCATCATGGGGACGATACGCCGCAGGGGGGCAAGGAAAGGACGCGTCAGGGCATCGGCAGCCGGCATGACCGGGCTGTAGGGGTTGACCCAGCTCAGGACGGCCAGCACGAATACGGCCCCCATCAGGATATACAGGCCGTGGCGCAGCAGGGTCACCGCCCCCATCGCCAGAATCCAGGGCAGGAAGTGAAGCAGCTCAAACGGGTGGACCAGGCCAAACAGCGTGAGGTTGACCACCAGCATCAGGCATTCCAGCGCCCAGGCCCACAGCAGCGGCGAGTAATCCACACCGCGGACTCCCGGAATGACCCGTCGCAGGCGACGCACCGCAAAATCGCTGAGGGAAACCGAAAACTCGCTGACCGGATTGCGATAGGGTGCGCCAAACAACTGCAGCAGAAACCGCAACAGCGCCGCAAAGGAAAACAGACCCACCGCCAGTTCAAACAGGGATTGCATGACACCGCTCAATTGATTTCTCCTGCTTCACGTGCCAACCCGTCACCCAGCTCGGCAGAGCGTGCGGCTGCCGCATGCATGGCCTGATTGAAGATCTGCTCCAGTCCCTGGGCATGCAGTACCGCCACAGCGGCCTCCGTGGTGCCCCCGGGAGAAGTCACCTTGCGCCGCAATTCAGCGGGCGCATCCGGTCCTGCCTTGGCCAGCATGGCAGCCCCCTGCACCGTATCCAGCACCAGCGTCGTGGCCGCGGCCTCATCCAGCCCCAGGGAACGGGCCGCCTGCATCATGGCCTCCATGACCAGAAAGACGTAGGCTGGTCCGCTGCCAGAAACGGCCGTGACGGCATCGAGGTCGGTCTCGCGCGACACCCAGACGACCGAGCCTACCGCACGCATCAGGGACTGGGCATGCAGCCGGTCCTCCTGTGACACCCCGGGCATGGCATAGAGTCCCGCTACACCCTGCTGTATCAGTGCAGGCGTATTGGGCATGGCCCGCACGATGTTGGCATGACCCTGAAGCCAACGCGACAACAATGCTGTCCTGACGCCCGCAGCAATGCTGATGACGCGCATGTCTGCGGGTAACGGCGGCAAGGCCTGCGTCACGGCAGCCATGTGCTGTGGTTTGACGGCCAGCACCAGCGTGCCGGCGTCGCGCAAGGCCGGGCCCGCCTCCAGATGGGTGGCAACTCCCCAGGTGCTGCGCAGCCGCTGCGCCGCATCCGGGTTGATTTCGACCACGCGGATGTCAGTGGCCGCCTGGCCATGTGCCAACAGCCCCCCAATCAACGCCGAGGCCATGTTGCCGCCTCCTATGAATACGATGCTCATGATGTTTTCTGCCGTTCCCCAAAAATGGCGGTGCCAACCCGCACTATTGTAGAGCCTTCTGCGATGGCTGAGGCAAAGTCCTGGGACATGCCCATGGACAGGGTATCGAGACCATAGCCCCGTTCGTTCAGGGCGGACTGCAATTCACGCAATGCGGCAAAGCGTTGGCGCTGCAAGGCCGTGTCCGGCGTTGGTTCGGGCAACGTCATCAAGCCGCGCAGCCGCAGGCCAGGCAGGCCCGCCACGCCGGCGGCCAGTGCTGCTGCATCTTCTGGCGCCACCCCGGCCTTGCTCGATTCGCCGCTCAGATTGACCTGCAGGCAGACATTGAGCGGTGGCAAACCTGCCTCCTGCCGCGCTTCGGAAAGCCGCCCGGCAATTTTCAGGCGCGTCACGCCATGCACCCAGTGAAAATGCTGGGCAATGGCTCGCGTCTTGTTGCTTTGCAGCGGTCCGATGAAATGCCACTCCAGTGCCAGATCATGCAATTGCACCTGCTTTTCCAGGGCTTCCTGCAGGTAACTTTCCCCAAAAGCTTTCTGGCCCGCAGCCCAGGCATCGCGGATTACCGTGGCGGATTGCCCCTTGCTTACGGCCAGAATCGTGACTGGACGCCCCTGGGCGAGCTGCAGCACCCGTTTCTGAATCTGCCGAAGATTTTCGGTGACGGCCATCGTTTACGACCAAATGGTTTATCATACCCGACTCGAATCCTTATTATATTAGGCATTCCATGGCTGGACTCACCCCTGAAACCCCCTGGCCCACCGAAATCACGTTGCACAAAGGCTCGCGCCGTCTGGACGTGACGTTCAGCGACGGCCAGGAATACCAGTTCCCGATCGAATACTTGCGGGTCTATTCGCCTTCGGCAGAAGTGCGCGGTCACGGCCCGGGGCAGGAAACCCTGCAAACCGGAAAGCGCCTCGTGTCCATCGAGGAAATCATTCCTGTGGGATCTTATGCCATTCAGATCCGCTTTTCGGATGGTCACGACACGGGCATCTTTTCCTGGGACTACCTCAAGGATCTGGGCGTCAACCAGGAAGAATACTGGGCCATCTACCTCAACCAGATGGAAGCCGCTGGTGCCAGCAGGGACACGCACTGACCCCATGAGCACGACCCATTTCGGTTTTACGGAGGTTGACGAGGCCGACAAGGCGCGCAAGGTGGCCGGGGTATTCGATTCGGTCGCCTCGCGTTACGACATCATGAATGACCTGATGTCCGTCGGCATGCATCGGCTGTGGAAACACTTCACCCTCAATGTGGCCCAGGTGCGCGCCGGCGAGCGCGTGCTCGACCTCGCCTCGGGCAGCGGTGATCTGGCGCGCGGGTTTGCACGGGCCGTGGGCGACACCGGCCAGGTGGTCATGACCGACATCAATTTCGCGATGCTCTCCCGCGGACGTGATCGTCTGCTCGACGCCGGGCACGCACTGCCCACTACGCAATGTGATGCCGAACATCTGCCCTTTCCTGACAACACCTTCGATTGTGTCAGCGTGGCCTTTGGGTTGCGCAACATGACCCACAAGGACCTCGCCCTGTCCGAAATGTTTCGCGTCCTCAAACCCGGCGGGCGCGGACTGGTTCTGGAGTTCTCGAAAATCTGGGCGCCCTTGCAACCACTCTACGACACCTACTCCTTCAAGATCATTCCCAAGGTGGGGCAGTGGGTGGCCAACGACGAGGCCAGCTATCAATATCTGGCCGAATCCATCCGCATGCATCCGGATCAGGAAACGCTGAAGACCATGATGGAAGCTGCAGGGTTTGAATCGGTGGACTGGTTCAACCTCTCTGCCGGAGTAGTGGCCCTGCATCGAGGCTACAAATGGTGACGACTGCGCTGCAAGGGATGCTGTCCAACGGCCTGCGCACCCTGTTGTCCACGGCCCCCTGGGCGGCGCAGCGACTCCAGCCTTTTGCCGGGTGCCATATCGCACTGGAATTGGGAGGGTTGCTGGTGCCTTTCGTCATTGATGCCGAGGGCATTCCCGCTCTGTCGCCAGCACGCCCGGAACGGGCCGACCTGACCATTCGCATGCCCCTGGGTGCCCTGCCGCTACTGCTCACAGACCAGACGGTCGCATTGCGCCAGCTCCATCTGGAAGGCAACAGTGGGCTGGCCGCCGAAGTGGGGTTCCTCGCCAAAAATTTCCGGCCCGACCTCGAGGAACTGCTCAGTCGGGTGGTGGGCGACGTGTTGGCCCACCGCATGGCACAAACGGCGCGCGTCGGCGGACGCTGGGCCCAGGACAGCCTGCGCAGGCTGTCCGAATCCGTCTCTGAATACGCTACCGAAGAAGCGCGTCTGGTGACCAGCCGTTCCAGCCTGCACCACTTCGCCAGTGAGGTGGAACGCCTGGCGATGGACGTGCAACGCCTTGAGCGCCGCATGGCAGGACGGGTTTGATGCGACTGCCGCGGCTGTTCAAAATCCTTTCCGTATTTATCACTTATGGACTGGATGAATTCGTCTTCTTTCACCCACGCACGGCCACGGTCCGCATCTTTACGCGCAACCTGCTGTTCTGGCGCCGATTCAGCGAGCCCCGGGGCGTTCGCCTGCGACGCGCGCTCGAAACCCTGGGGCCCATCTTCGTCAAATTTGGTCAGGCACTATCCACCCGGCGCGACCTCATCCCGCTCGACATCGCCGATGAACTGGCCCAGTTGCAGGACCGCGTACCGCCTTTTCCAGGCGAGCAGGCCAAGGCCATGCTGGAAGCCATCTATGGCCGCCCCCTCGGCACCGTCTTTGCCCAGTTTGACATCACCCCGGTGGCCAGCGCTTCGGTAGCCCAGGTTCATTTTGCCCTCCTCAACAACGGACGCGCGGCAGCAGTCAAGATTTTGCGCCCCGATGTGGATCGGGCCATTGCCCGCGACGTGGCCCTGCTGTACACGCTGGCGCATTTTCTGGAGCGCTGGTTTACCGAGGCACGACGTCTTCACCCGGTAGAGGTGGTGGCCGAATTTGAGAAACATCTGGGCGAAGAGCTCGATCTCATGGTGGAAGCGGCCAACGCCAGCCAGCTGCGGCGCAATTTTGCCGATCGCCGGCTGCTCATCATTCCCGAAGTCTTCTGGGATTATTGCGACACCCGCGTCATGGTCATGGAACGCATGGCAGGCACGCCCATCAGTCAGGTGGACCTGTTGCGCAGCAAGGGCGTGGACATCCCCAAGCTGGCCCGGGATGGGGTCGAAATTTTCTTTACCCAGGTATTCCGGGACGGTTTCTTTCATGCTGACATGCATCCTGGCAATATCCAGGTGGCTGACGACGGGCGCTATATCGGCCTCGATTTCGGCATCATCGGCACGCTCAACCATTCAGACAAAAACTATCTGGCGCAGAATTTCCTGGCCTTCTTCCGTCGCGATTATCATCGCGTGGCCATGGCACACATCGAAGCGGGCTGGGTGCCGGCAGACACCCGGGCCGACGAATTTGAATCCGCCATCCGCTCCGTATGCGAACCCATCTTTGACAAACCCCTGCGCGAAATCTCCTTTGGCAAGGTCTTGCTGCGCCTGTTTCAGGTTTCGCGCCGCTTCAATATGGAAATCCAGCCCCAGCTGGTCATGCTGCAAAAGACACTGCTCAACGTGGAAGGGTTGGGGCGCGATCTGGACCCTGATCTGGATCTGTGGAAAACCGCCAAACCCTTTCTGGAGCGCTGGATGAGCGAACAAATCGGCTGGCGCGGGCTGGTGAAGGCGTTACGACAGGAAGGCGGGCAATGGGTGACCCTGGTACCCGAACTGCCTCGCCTCGTGCATCGCGCGCTCACCACCCCTCCCGCCCACGATTTACACCAGAAAATTGAATCCCTGCAATCGCAGCAACGCAGTTTGCAGCGTTGGCTGACGGGTATTCTGGTTCTGCTGGGCCTGATGGTTGGGGTGGCCTTCGCGCTCCTGTTCCTGGTCCTGGGCGGCTACTAGCGCGGTTAATGGGCAATGCCCAGATACGCCGCACGCACCTTGGGGTCATTGCGTAACTGCTCTGCCGGGCCGTGTACCGCGATGCGGCCGTTCTCCAGCACATACCCATAGTCCGCCACGGCAAGGGCTGCGGCAGCAAACTGTTCCACCAGCAGCATGGTCATGCCCTGCTCCTTGAGGCGCCCGATGATGTGGAACACTTCCTCCACCAAAATTGGCGCCAGCCCCATGGAGGGCTCATCCAGCAGCAGCACATCGGGATTGAGCATCAAGGCGCGTGCCATGGCCAGCATTTGCTGCTCGCCGCCGGAGAGGGTTCCGGCCAGCTGAAATTGCCGCTCACGCAGACGCGGAAACAAATCCAGCGCCCGGTCCAGATCGCCGCGGATATCCCCGCGCGGTCTTCCCCCAAACGTCAGCCTGGTAAAAGCCCCCAACAGCAAGTTATCGCGCACGGTCTGCGTGGGAAACACGCGGCGTCCTTCGGGTGAGTGCGCAAGACCGATCCGGGCAATACGGTGGGCCGGCAACCCGGCAATGCTTTTGCCTCCCAGGAGGATACTGCCACCTGTAGGCTTCAGCATGCCGCTGATGGCGCGCATGGTGGTGGTTTTTCCGGCACCGTTGGAACCGATCAGCGTCACGACCTGCCCTTTCGGAACTTTCAGTTCAATGCCATGCAGTACCTGGACCTGGCCGTAGGCTGCCTTGAGATGGTTAATTTCCAGCATGTTCTGTGCTCTCCTCGGTCAGGCGGACTGGCCGCCCAGATAAGCATCGATTACCTTGGGATCAGACTGTACGTCGGCAGGTTTTCCTTCGGCAATTTTCTGGCCGAAATCGAGAACCGATACGGTATCCGAAATGCCCATGACCACATCCATATGATGTTCGATCAGAATGACCGTGATGCCGTGCTCGCGGATTTTGCGAATGATCTCGATGAGATCCTGAATCTCGGGCGAGGTGAGGCCGGCAGCAGGTTCATCCAGCAACAGCAATGCTGGATTCAGGCCCAGGGCACGCCCGATTTCCAGCAGTCGCTGACGCCCATAAGGCAGGTTGCGTGCTTCCTCATTGATGTAGGCTTCCAGCCCCACAAAACCCAGAATGCTGGCGGCCCGTTCACGGGCCATACGCTCTTCCTGACGGTAACGCGCAGTATGGAGCATGACATCAAAGAGGGTGGAACGGTAAGTATGGTGTAGCCCCACCAATACATTCTCCAGTGCCGTCATTTCGCCAAACAACTGCAGGTTCTGGAAGGTGCGTGCTATGCCCTGCAATGCGATGGCCGAAGGTGTTTGTCCAGAAATGGTCTTGCCGTTGAAAACCACCTCGCCGCCCGTGGGCAGATAAATGCCCGTGAGCACATTCATCATGGTGGACTTGCCCGAGCCATTGGGCCCGATCAATCCGTGAATGGTGCCTTCAGCAACCTTGAGATCCACTTCGTTGAGCGCCTTCAAACCGCCAAATTGCATCAGGATGTGGCGTGCCTCGAGTAACAGGCCGCCGCGCGCCACTGATTGGTCCGGGGTGGCCCATGCCGTGACACCATGGGGCGATATCTTCATGCGCGTACGGGACACCCAATCCGGCTTGTAATGGCCGATGATGCTGCGAATCCAGCCCACGATGCCTTCCTGCAGGTAATACACCACGAACAGGATCAGGAAGCCAAAAATGGTGATGCGCCA
>JAJZHC010000053.1 GCA_021804705.1 Pseudomonadota bacterium | reverse complement strand
CAGGGCGTGGTTCTCAAAGAGGCCCGTTTCGCGGCGGCCCGTGCCATTGCTGAAGGCAACACGCTGGCGCGCAGCCTGACGCTGGTTCCTCCCAACGAACTCACGCCCGCTCACTATCGCCAACAGATTCGCGTCTTGGCACGGCAAGAAGGATGGCGGTTGACTGAGTACCCCTTGTCCCGGCTCAAAGCCATGGGTGCAGGTGCTTTCGTGGCGGTGGCACAGGGAAGCGCCCCCGCCGATGCGGCCGTGGTGCATCTGCAGTATCGCGGCCCTCGGGCACGCAAACGGGTGGCCCTGGTTGGGAAAGGGATTTGCTTTGATACAGGAGGACATAACCTCAAACCTGCCAAGTACATGTATGGCATGCACGAGGATATGAACGGATCCGCCGTGGCACTGGGCATCTTGTCAGCGGTAAGCCGCCTGCGGCTGCCCGTGGTGGTGGATTGCTGGCTGGCGCTGGCCCAGAACCACATCAGCCCGCAGGCATACAAGCAAAACGATGTGGTGAAGGCGCTCAACGGCACCACCATCGAAATCATCCATACTGATGCAGAAGGACGCATGATCCTGGCCGACACCCTGACGCTGGCTGCACGCCAGCAACCAGATCTGATGCTGGATTTCGCCACCTTGACGGGAAGCATGCATACCGCGCTGGGCAGCCGATTCAGTGGTGTTTTTGCCAGCACCGGCCCGCTGGCCCATCTGGCAGTTGCGGTGGGTGATGCCGTGGGTGAGCGGGTGGTAGCATTCCCGTTCCCGGCTGATTACGATCCCCAGCTCGACAGCAAAGTGGCCGACGTAAAACAATGCACTGCGGATGGGACAGCAGATCACATCCTGGCGGCACGCTTTCTGTCCCGTTTCACGGCACAGCGTCCCTGGATTCACATGGATCTGTCAGCCTCCAGCAACGAAGGCGGCCTGGGGGCCGTGGGCTCTGACGTCACTGGCTTCGGTGTGAGTTGGGGGGTGCATTTTCTGGACAGTTGGTTAGAAAATAAGCTATAATCCTAGGCTTGGTGGAAAAGTTTCTGAAAAAAGTGGGCCTCGAGCCCATTTTTTATTTGCTGACAGGGTTCAGCGGGAGTGAAGTCCGGATGGAAGCGTCGGCCCTGATTGAAAAAACCGTGACTGGCCTGGGCTACGAATTTGTGGATTTGGAGCGCGCTGGGCGTGGCCTTTTACGTGTTTTCATCGATAAGCCAGAAGGCATTGGAGTCGAGGATTGCGCTACGGTCAGCAACCAGTTGACGCGGCTGTTTGCTGTTGAGGGTATTGATTACGACCGCCTGGAAGTCTCGTCCCCCGGGCTGGATCGGCCCCTCAAGCGGGTTGCCGATTTTGCCCGATTTGCAGGGCGTGACGTCAAGTTGCGCTTGCGCGTTCCACGGGCTGGTCAGCGCAATTTTGTCGGGCGCATCGTTTCGGTTTCGGACACCTTACTGGTACTGGATGTAGACGGCGTTGCCCTTGAAATAGAGGTGGCGGGTATTGATCGTGCCAACCTCGTTCCTGAGATTTGATTGGAGGCCTTATGAGCAAGGAAGTGCTGATGCTGGTGGATGCCCTGGCCCGTGAAAAGAGTGTCGATCCCGACATCGTTTTCATCGCGCTGGAAATGGCATTGGCCTCGGCAACCCGAAAAAAACACGGTGAAGAAGACATCGACGTGCGGGTCGAAATCGATCGCGAAACGGGTGATTTCAAGTCTTTCCGGGTGTGGCGGGTCGTCAACGATGCCGACTGGCTATCGGAGTTCCAGGAGCTTCCCTTGTCCCAGGCGGTACTGCGCAATCCCGATGCGCAACCCGGGGACGTCGTTGAAGAGCCCCTGGAGCCCATCGATTTTGGGCGCATTGGCGCGCAGGCAGCCAAGCAGGTGATTTTCCAGAAAATCCGTGATGCCGAACGCGAGCAGATTCTCAATGACTTTCTGGAACGCAATGAAAGTCTGGTCACCGGTACCGTCAAGCGGCTGGATCGCGGCAATGCCATCATCGAATCCGGACGTATCGAGGCGCTGTTGCCACGCGATCAAATGATCCAGCGTGAAAACCTGCGCATTGGCGATCGCGTTCGCGGTTATTTGTCTCGCGTGGAGCGGGGCGGTCGCGGGCCGCAATTGATTCTGTCGCGCCTTGCGCCCGAATTCATCATCAAATTGTTTGAGCTGGAAGTTCCTGAGATTGAGGAAGGTCTTCTGGAGATCAAATCGGCAGCCCGCGACCCCGGCATCCGCGCCAAGATTGCCGTCAAATCCAACGATCGTCGCCTGGACCCCATCGGTACCTGCGTAGGCATGCGTGGATCACGCGTGCAGGCAGTGACGGCAGAGCTGGGTGGCGAGCGGGTAGACATCATTCTCTGGTCTGAAGACCCCGCGCAGTTCGTCATCAACGCACTGGCTCCGGCAGAGGTCAACTCGATCCGTGTGGACGAGGACAGCCACAGCATGGATGTGGTGGTGGACGAGGATCAACTGGCCCAGGCCATTGGGCGCAGCGGACAGAATGTGCGGCTTGCCTCTGAACTGACGGGCTGGACGCTCAACATCATGACCGAGGATCAGGCACACGAAAAAGACGCGGCAGAATCTTCAAAGATTCGTGATCTGTTCGTCAATCGTCTGGATGTAGACGAAGAAGTGGCGGATATCCTGATCCAGGAAGGCTTCAGCTCGCTGGAAGAAGTGGCCTATGTTCCAATCAACGAAATGCTGGCCATTGAGGCATTCGACGAAGACACGGTCAATGAGTTGCGTAGTCGAGCACGCAATGCCCTGCTCACCGAAGCCATTGCTTCAGAAGAACAGGTCGAGCATGCGGCAGAAGACTTGCAGAGCATGGCAGGAATGGATCCGGACACGGCACTGCTCTTTGCTTCCAAGGGGATCAAGACCATCCAGGATCTGGCAGACTTGGCAGTGGACGAATTGTCCGAGCTGACGGGAATCGACGCGGAACGCGCCAAGGAACTCATCATGACGGCGCGTGCGCCGATGTTTGAGTGAGGTATCGGAGAATTTGAATGGCAAAAGCAACGGTGGCTGATCTTGCAGTCGAATTGAAAGTCACCCCGGAAACGCTGCTGGTACAGCTCAAGGCGGCAGGGGTGAGTAAATCGACCGCGGCAGATAGCATCAGTGAAAAAGACAAAACACAGCTCCTCGACCATTTGCGCGAGCAACATGGACGCTCTGAGCCAAAGACCCGCATCACGCTGACGCGAAAGCAAACCAGCGAAATCAAAAAGGCCGACAGTGCAACGGGTAAAGCCCGAACCATCCAGGTGGAAGTGCGCAAGAAACGCGTTTTGGTCAAGCGCGATAGCATGGAGGCCCTGGCCCCTGGCGAAGAAGAGGCTCAAGAACTATTATCTGCGCCTGCTCCCGAACCTGAAGTCATTGCACAGCTCGAGCCCGTGATGGTGGCGGCACCTGAGGTGGTCGTCGAGCCAGAGCCCGAGCCCGAAGTCGTGCCAGAAGCCGCGATTGAGCCCGAACCGGCTGCCCCGGTGGTCGAGGCAGCCCCCAGTGTTCCCGCCAGCCCCATTGACGAGGCGCAGCGCGCATTGCGTAGCCAGGAAGCCAGCCGCCAGGCTGAACTGAGGGCCCGTCAGGCGGCAGATGCCATGGACAAGCTGGCACGCGCCAAAGCCAAGAAAGAAGCTGAAGAAAAATCGTTGGCCGAAGCACAAGCGGCTGCAGCACGAGCCCTGGCAGCAAAGAATGCGCCCAAGGCTGACGAAAAAACGGGTACCTTGCACCGCCCCGCTGCCAAGCCTGCGGAGAAAGCGGCTCCCAAAAAGAGTGGCAAGAAAGCCGAGAAACCGACTACCTGGATGGACGATGGCAACAAGCGTCGTGGCTTGAAAACCCGGGGAGATGCCGGAAGCAGCACGGCCTGGCGCGATCCGAAGTCGCGTCACGCCAAAGGGCACAAATCCGAAGATGGTTTGCATGCCTTCTCTGCGCCCACAGAGCCCATCGTGCATGAAGTGCTGGTTCCAGAAACCATTACTGTAGCTGTACTGGCCCAGAAGATGGCCGTCAAGGCTGCTGAAGTCATCAAGACCCTGATGAAAATGGGCATGATGGTCACGATCAATCAGGTCCTGGACCAGGAAACCGCCATGATTGTGGTGGAAGAGCTGGGTCATCTGGCCAAACCTGCCAAGCTTGACGATCCTGAAGCGCTTCTGGCTGAAACTGGCGGTGAGCATGAAGACGCCATTCCAGAGCCCCGCGCCCCAGTGGTCACCGTCATGGGCCACGTGGATCACGGCAAGACGTCGCTGCTGGACTACATTCGACGCACGCGGGTGGCCAGCGGCGAGGCTGGCGGAATCACCCAACATATCGGTGCGTATCACGTTGAGACGGCGCGGGGCATGGTGACCTTTCTCGATACCCCGGGACATGAAGCTTTTACGGCCATGCGGGCACGCGGCGCCAAGGTCACGGACATCGTGATTCTGGTGGTGGCTGCCGATGATGGCGTGATGCCGCAAACCATTGAGGCTATTCACCACACCAAGGCGGCACAAGTGCCCGTAGTGGTGGCCGTGAACAAGATCGACAAGCCTGAGGCCAACTTTGAGCGCATCAAGAGCGAACTCGTGGCCCAAGGGGTGCTGCCTGAAGAATATGGTGGCGAAGCCCAGTTCGTGCAGGTTTCTGCCAAGACGGGACAAGGCATCGACGAGCTTCTTGAATCCGTTTTGCTGCAGGCCGAGGTACTGGAGCTCAAGGCGCCCAAGAATACCCCGGCCAAAGGCATCGTCATTGAGGCACGCCTGGACAAGGGGCGGGGTCCCGTGGCGACCATTCTGGTGCAATCGGGCACGTTACGACGCGGTGACATGGTTCTGGCCGGGGCGTCGTATGGCCGTGTTCGCGCGATGCTCGATGAAGCGGGGCATCCCGTGGAAGAGGCAGGGCCATCCATTCCGGTGGAGATCCAGGGTCTGACCGAGGTCCCCGTCGCCGGCGAAGATGTCATGGTTCTCAATGATGAACGCAAGGCCAGAGAAATCGCCCTGTTCCGCCAAGGCAAGTTCCGCGATGTCAAACTGGCCAAGCAGCAGGCTGCCAAGCTGGAAAACATGTTTGACCAGATGACCGAAGGTGGTGGTGTCAAGTCGCTGTCGCTCATCATCAAGGCTGATGTACAGGGCTCCTATGAGGCGCTGACCCAGTCGCTGCAGAAACTGTCCACCGATGAAGTCCGTGTCAACATCGTGCATGCCGCCGTTGGGGGCATCACGGAATCGGATGTCAACCTGGCCCTTGCCTCCAAGGCAGTGATCATCGGTTTCAATACCCGTGCCGATGCCACCGCACGCAAGTTGATCTCCAGCAGTGGCGTGGACGTGCGCTATTACGACATCATCTATAACGCCGTGGATGAGGTGAAGGCCGCTCTGTCGGGAATGCTCTCGCCAGATCGCAAGGAAAACATCACGGGGCTGGTGGAAATCCGCGAAGTATTCCGCATCTCCAAGGTGGGTGCCGTGGCGGGTTGTTATGTCCTGGAAGGATCAATCAAGCGTGGCGCCGGTGTGCGTCTGTTACGCGACAACGTGGTCATCCACACGGGCGAGCTTGATTCACTCAAGCGCTTCAAGGATGACGTGCGTGAAGTGAAGGCCGGTTTCGAATGTGGCCTTTCCCTCAAAAACTACAACGACATCCAGGTTGGCGACAAGCTGGAAACCTTTGAAGTCGTTGAAGTGGCCCGCACGCTCTAACCCGGGGCGACACACTTGCCAGCCTTTCCGCGCAGTCGTCGCATCGGGGACCAGATCCAGAAGGATCTGTCCGACCTGATCCGGCGTGAGTTCAAGGATCCCCGGGTGGGCATGGTCACCGTTACCGCTGTGGAAGTGTCTGCAGATTACTCGCACGCCAAGGTGTACGTCAGTTCTCCCCTCGGATCCGAATCGTTGCACCGCACACTCGAGGCGTTGCAAGAAGGCGCGGGGTTCCTGCGCCGCCAATTGGGGCGCCGCATGACCTTGCGCACCATGCCGCAATTGCACTTTCTCGAAGATCAAACCCTGGATCGGGCAGTGGCCCTGTCCAGCCTGATTGATGAGGCGGTGGCTTCGGATGCCCAACACCACGAAAAGCCCTGAGTTCGCCAACATCCGCACCGAGCGGGTGCCGCGCCGTGAGATCACAGGTGTTCTCTTGCTCGACAAGCCTTTCGGGCTGTCCTCGAATACGGCACTGCAGCGGGCTCGCCACCTCCTGGCAGCGCGCAAGGCAGGACATACCGGAACCCTCGATCCTCACGCCACCGGCCTGTTGACCCTTTGTCTGGGTGAGGCCACCAAATTTTCCGGTTGGCTGTTAGACGCCCCCAAGGCCTATCAGGCCCGCATTCGTCTGGGCCACAGCAGTTCCACCGGCGATGGGGAAGGCAACATCACACCCGTGCAACCATTTACGGGAACGCGCGACACGATTAAAACCGTTCTGCAAGGGTTTCTTGGCGTCCAGACCCAGCATCCCCCCATGCATTCTGCTCTGAAGGTGGATGGCCGTCCGCTTTACGACTACGCGCGCGCCGGAATCGAAGTCACGCGTGCTGCGCGCGAGATTGAAGTGCTGGAGCAGAAGCTTGAGTCCTGGGATGGCGAGACGCTGACCATTTCCATCAAGGTCAGCAAGGGGACTTACATCCGCGTGTTAGCTGCGGATATCGGCACGGCCCTCGGTTGCGGCGGTTACCTCAGTGGATTGCGGCGTACTGAAACGGGACCCTTTACGCTCGAGGATGCCATGACCTTAGATCAACTGGAAGCGCTTTCCATGGATGATCGGGAAAAGTGTTTGCTTCCTGCCGATACCTTGTTGTCCGGGGTGCCGCGCCTTGACCTTGACGATACGCAAAGCCTTGCCATACGGCATGGCTGTTCCTTGCCCTGGAACGGCACTGACAGGCCAGGACAGCGCTATCGAGTCTACGCGCCGTCCGCCCGCTTTCTTGGCGTCTGTGAGCTTACGACCGACCACAGGTTGCACCCTGCCCGTTTGATGACTGAATAAATCCACCATGCGTACCCGTCCCGGAAGTCCAGCCGACCCCCTTTCGCCCAACCGTTTCACCAGCGGTGACTGGCGCGCCATCCGCAGCTTGCTGCCTTACTTGATGGCCTTCAGGGGCAGGGTGGCCGTGGCCTTCTTCTGTCTGCTGCTGGCCAAGGTTGCAAACGTGGGCGTACCTCTGGCGCTCAAGGCCATTATTGACCGGCTTGAGCCCGGACATGTTCTGGTTGCCGTACCGGCCCTGCTGATTTTTGGTTATGGGGTGCTGCGCTTCTCCACCACTTTCTTCAATGAATTGCGTGACGGCGTGTTCGCGAAGGTCACGCAGAACGCCATCCGGCGCATCGCGCTGACCGTATTTCAGCATCTTCACGCACTCAACCTGCGTTTCCATCTGGAACGCCAAACTGGCGGGATGTCGCGTGATATCGAGCGTGGTACGCGCGGCATCGAAAGCCTCATGCGCTTTACCTTGTTCAGCATTCTGCCCACCCTCGTGGAAATGCTGTTGGTGGGAGGCATTCTGGGCTGGAAATACGATATCTGGTTTGCGCTGATTACGCTCGTGACCCTGGTGATCTACATTGCCATGACGATCGTCATTACCGAGTGGCGCACCGCCTTCCGGCGACGCATGAACGAGCTGGATTCCAAGGCCAATACGCGTGCCATCGACAGCCTGATCAATTACGAGACGGTGAAGTACTTTGGCAACGAAGCCTGGGAGACGGAGCGCTATGATGAAAACCTGCGCAAGTGGGAGCAGGCATCGGTCAAAAGCCAGACCTCACTAGCAGCGCTGAACATAGCCCAGAGCCTGATCATCGGCATCGGATCCGTGGCATTGATGGCGCGTGCCGCTGACGGCGTGGTGGCGGGACGGCTTACCGTGGGTGACCTTGTGCTGATTAATGCCTTACTGCTGCAACTCTACATTCCGCTCAATTTTCTTGGGGTCATCTATCGCGAAATCAAGCAGGCACTGGCGGATATGGATCGCATGTTTCGCCTGCTGACCGTACACACCGAGGTCAGCGATTTGCCCGGTGCGCCTGATCTGGTGGTAGGTGAGGGCGCCGTCCGGTTTGAATCGGTGGATTTTTCATATGATGCCCGTCGCCCCATCCTCAAACAGGTGGATTTTGAAATTCCCACGGGGCAAAAAGTTGCCGTGGTGGGCCCCAGTGGTGCCGGCAAGTCCACTTTGTCGCGACTGCTGTTTCGTTTTTATGAAGTCAATGGGGGACGCATCCTGATTAATGGCCAGGATATCCGCACCGTAAACCAGCAATCGCTGCGCGCGGCTATCGGCATCGTCCCCCAGGATACGGTGTTGTTCAATGACACTGTGTATTACAACATCGCCTATGGTCGCCCAGGAGCATCCAGGGATGAGGTGATTCGCGCGGCCCAGGCTGCGCACATCCACGATTTCATCCTGAAA